>CAZHIK010000251.1:0-10073 GCA_964532635.1 uncultured Enterobacterales bacterium | reverse complement strand
CACAAGGGGGTGATCGACCTTCGGCGTGGTTCCGATGGTGCCTTGGAGTGGAACCGCGGCTTCGGCGAGCCCCTGGCGCTGCGGATCATCATTCGAGGCGAGGGGGCCGAGCTGGGGCACGAGCATCTCGAGGACATGGAGGGGCTCGGAGAGATCTTGGATGACATCTTCGGGGAGCCCGAGCCTGAAGCACACGTGTGCCAGGAAGAAGAACCTGCGAGGCGCTATCCGCGGGGGCGGCAGTTCGTGCGCCTGGGGGATGCCGCGAGGATGGCGCCGGCCTGGTATGGGCTGAACGTGCCTGTGTGAAGCTTGGCCGACGCCACCCTGCGTGGCGGGCAGGCGGTGAGCAGTTTGTCGATGGCCCTCGACGCCGTGGGCTGCTCACCCCAAGCCTCGGGCTCACCTCGAGCCCTGATCGGTCTCGGGCCACGCTGGCACCAACGCAGCCTCCCACCCACCCCCCCGGCTGCCCTCGAGATCGGCGATCCCCAGGTAGACCGAGAAGCTGTCCCGGCAGGTGGGCTGGTCCCAGGTTGGGCACAGCTCGGCTCCTTGCAGCGGCTCGTTCTCGAGCCCCTCGGGGGCCTGCTCGCAGCCGCTGCCCTGGACGATCAGGTCCAGGGGATTGTCCTGCCATTGGTTGTCGTCCAGCGTGGCGGTGGCCTCGTCCAGCAAAAGGCCCACTGCGCGCCCGCCCTGGATGGTGTTGCCCGCCAGGTACAGCCCCACGCTTCCATCCCAGGCAGAGGTGCCGTCGGTGGCGAAGATCGCTTCGCCGCAGCGGTAGCCGATGCCGTGCTCGTCCCCGACCCCGCCCTCGATCAAGTTGTCCCGCAGCAGGTAGCGGCCGTCACCCGCCAGCCAGACTCCGGCGATGGTGGCGCCGCGGATGGTGCTGGCCTCGAGCCGCACCGTGGGCGGGTCCAGCTTCCACGGCATGGCGAAGACACCTGCGCCGCCTCCCAGGTTGGCGTCGGGGAGTGTGTCCAGGATGCGGGTTCCGGTGAGGATCAGCTCTCCCGTGTTGACGGCCGCGGCCCCGGCGAAGAGGTTCTCGGCGAACTCGCAGCCCTCGCAGCTGACGACGGCTTCGTCGGCCACGGCTCCCGGTCCGCTGTTGCGGGCGAACAGCGCTCTGTGGCCCGAGATCTCGGCACCCCACTGGGCCACGATCCCCATGCCCGTCGCTTGCTCCACGCTCGGTGCGGTGTCGGTCACCCGGCTGTCCACCAGCGCCACCCGCGTGCCCAGGCCGTCGGCCAGGATGCCCACGGCGTGGTTGCCCCTCAGCTCGCTGTCGCTGATCGTCACGGACGCGCCGCTGTCGGCCTGGATCCCCTGGCCGTACTGACCGTCCTCGTTGTGCTTTGTGTTCGAGATGGTGCTGCGGTCGAGCTGTACAGCGGTCCCGCCGCCCATGGCCAGTAGCCCCACAGCGGTGTTGTCTTCCAGGGTGCTGCGGTGCAGCGCCACGTTGGCTCCGTCGTAGGCCACCAGGCCATAGCCCCGGGACGAGAGGACCCCCGGTTCCGTGGCTCGGATGATGCTGTCTTCGACCAGCGCCGTGGTGCCCCGGCCGTCCGCCACCAGCGCGGAGCCGCTTGCCCGCAGGATCTCGCTGGACCGGATGTGGAGCTGGGCCCCCTCGGTGATGGCGACGCCCATCGCTTCGACCGGAGAGCCGGGCCGGGGGACGGTGTCGTGGATGAGGCTGTTCTCCAAGGTGGCGTGGGTTCCATCGTTCGCCAGGTACAGGCCCGTGCCGTCGATGCCGGCGATGCGGCAGTCGCGGGCGGTGATCCGGGCGGTGTCGTAGGCGCCGATCCCCTGGGCGCGGATCTCGTCGCTGGGAGCCCGGATGTCCCGGATCAGACAGCCTTCGAGCAGCAGGCTCGCCTCGTTGGTGTAGGCCAGCGCGCCTGCCGCTCTGCAGCGGCGAATGGTGCAGTCCCGGGCCTCCAGCGAAGCCCCTTGGCAGGAGATGAACCCGAAGCCCGAGTCGATCTCGCTGCTCTCGGCTGGGTCCTGGACGGTGGTGTCGGTCAGCTGGACCAGGGTGGATCTATTCTCGGCGAAGACCCCGGCGATCCGATGCCCGCTCAGCAGGCAGCGCCGGACCAGGACGGTGGTGGAGCGCCAGTTGGAGCTGGTGGCGAAGATCCCCGCGAACTCGCTGCCTTGGATCTTCAGGTCCTCGAGCAGTACCTCCCCCGACCAGATGTACATCCCGTGGATCCATGCCCCTTCGATTGTGAAGCCCGCCAGCGTGGCGGTCCCCGCCAGCACCGCGATGTCGATGCCCACAGTCTCCGCGCCACCAGCGCTGGCGTCCAGCGTCACCAGCTCCGGGCAGCGACCCCGCAGCGCCAGGCCGGCGTGGTCCGAGCCCACGAACAGGATTTCGGGGTAGCGACCCGCTGCGACCACCACCCGATCCCCGCCCTGGGCTGCGGCCAGGTCCAGCCCCGCCTGGATGGTGGTGAGTGGAGCCGCCTCGCCGCCGTCGCCGCCCTCGGCGGCCGCTGCGTCGACGTAGATGGTCTGTTCGGAGGTCTCCAACAGCCCCCAGCGCCCCTCGCCGCAGCGCTCCGGTGCACACGCTCCCTCCACTTCGAGGTAGCCCGGGGCGCATTCGGGGTCGGCCCCCGGGTCCGGGACGTGGGGGTGAGGCTCCCCGCAGCCGGGCTGCGCGGCGGCCAGAGTGACGAGGAGCAGGAGTCGGGCGCGTGATGCTGGCATGGTGAGGTGTGCCAGCACGATATCCGAACCTGCGTCGTCGGAGGCCGGCCCCGGTTGACGCGCCCCCACCCCAGGCCGATACTCACTTCCTGTGACCCCCCTCCGACGAGACCTGCTGTTCTGGGGCGGTGGCGCCCTGCTGGTGCTGCTGGCCGTGGTGCTGTGGCTGTGGCTCACGGCCCCCGACGAGGCGGTGCTGCCGGAGCAGTACCGCTACGGCGTGATGTGATGCAGCGGCGCACCCTGCTGCGCCTGGGGGCCTCGGCCTTGGCCCTGGGGGCCATCGGGGGTGGGGTGTGGATACAGCGCAGCCGGTCGCTGCTGCAGCGGGAGTCGGATCCCATCATGGGCCCCTGGGAGCGGCTCGGCTCCGGGGTCAGCTGGCTGCTGCCGGATCTGGTGAACGCCCGCATGGTGGTGCCCGACCGTCCCCACGGCCACGCCGAGGACGACGATCCCCAGCGCCGGGCCGCCATCCGCCGGGTGCGCAGCTTCCGGGTCAACACCGGGCCCGAGCGGCTTCGAGGTCCCACCTTCGATCCCGAGCCAGCGGCGGGGGTGTTCCGCGTCCTGGCCCTGGGGGACTCCACCACGTTTGGCTGGGGGGTCGAGGACGGTGAGTCCTGGCCCGCCCTGCTTCAGGATCGTCTGCGGGGTCGGGGGCTCGATGTGGAGGTGCTCAACGCCGGTGTGCCCTCCCAGGGCGTGGCCGGCATGGCCCGCTACCTGACCGCCGTGGGCGTGGGCCTGGGGGTCCACGGCGTGATCTTCAGCCGGCGACCCGACGCGCGGCAGCACGGGGAGTACCCGCGGGTGCTGCAGGCCTGTCGCGAGGCCCTGCCCGAGGTGCGCACCATGGTGGCCCTGGCCCCCATCGGGCGCTTCGATCCGGTGGGTCGCAAGCGCTGGCGTCAGGAGGCCGAGGACCTGGCCCGCTCCCTCGAGCCCCTGGACACCCCGGTGCTCGAGCTCACTGGGGCTTTTCGCGAGGCCCAGGGCCAGCGGGGCTGCGACCTGGTGGAGAGCGGCGATCGGCTGCAGGTGGTCCGCCTCGAGACCGGCGAAGTGCTGGTGGAGGCCGAGCCCACCCCCCACGATCTGCCCCGGGCCATCTACGACCTGCTCGAGCGCGACCGCTCGGTGGCCGAGCCCCTGATCTTCGACGCGGGCCACATGGATGTCGAGGGCAACGAGCTGGCGGCCAGCCTGATCGAGGACGCGCTGGATCAGCATGGCTGGTTCCCCTCATGAGCGGTGAGCCCGAGCCCCGCCCCATGGCCCTGCCCGGCGTGCACGACGCCCTGCTGGAGCGCATCGGGGGCCTCGAGCCGGGCCGAGCGCTGGATCTTCCCGCCGGCCAGGGAGCCCTGAGCGCGGCGCTGCTCGAGTGCGGCTGGCAGCTCACCAGCGCCGACATCGACCCAGGTCGCTTCCGGGTGGAGGGCCAGGCCTGCCTCGAGCTCGACATGGACCGGCCCCTGCCCTTCGACGACGCCAGCTTCGAGCTGGTGGTCTGCGCCGAGGGCATCGAACACTGCGAAAACGCCTACCAGCTGGTGCGAGAGCTGACCCGGGTGCTGGCCCCCGGGGGCCGGCTGCTGCTGTCAACGCCCAATCCGCTGAACCTGGCCTCGCGACTGCGGGCCTTCCTGACGGGTTTCTCCGACGTCTCCCCCCGCCCCATCCGGGCCGACGAGCCCCGGCTGTCCGAGCACCACATCAACCCCGTGCGGCTGCAGTTCCTGGAGCTGATGCTGCGCCGGAACGGGCTGCAGGTCCTGAGCCTCGGCGCCAACCGGATGCGCCGCAGCGCGGTGTTGTTGGCGCTGATGTTCTACCCGTGGGTTTGGCTGGCTACGGCCTGGGTCCTGCACGCCCCCCGCCGGCCCGAGCCCATGCCTGCGGTGAGCCGGCGCCTGCGGAAGCTGCTGCTGTCACCCGCTGCGCTGCTTGGGCGGGTGTTGGTGGTTGAGGCGGTTCGTCAGAACCAGTAGCCATCGGCACAGATCTGGTAGCAGTAGACGCAGACATCCGTGCTGCCTGCCTCATCCCAACCCACGGGCCACTGGCCAGTACCCTGGACGATCACGTCCACTTCGTTGTCGCTGTAGGTGTTTCCTTGCAGGATTCCGGTGGTCTGGTGCAGCAGGATTCCTGCCCTGTCGGAGTTTGTGATGACATTGTCGATGATCCGTAGTCCCGTCGCATCCTGCGAGGTGTTGATCTCCTCCATGGCCAGGATGCCGTCTCCGCACAGCTCATCACCACCTTCGGGATCCCCCTTTGTGTTCCTGATGATGTTGGAGTCGATCTCGTAGCGGCCCTCTCCCAACATCCACACACCGGCCCTCAGGTTTCCTTCGATGATGTTCCCGGTGAGCAGGAGGGTGGGGGGAGTGTCGTCGTACGTCGCAGCGTAGACGCCATAGCCGCCGCCTTCCTCGCTGTTGGTCACGTTGTTCTGGATGAGGCTGTTCGAGAGATCCAGGGCAGCCCCTTCGAGTGCCGCTGCGCCAGCGAAGCGGTTCTCCTCGAGCAGGCAGTGGTCACAACGAGCCGCTGTACCTGCGTCGTAGATCAGCAATCCTGGTCCCTCGTTCGCGGCCGCGAACAGCCCGTCGGCTTGCAGCCAGGCGCCGTACAGGATGACTACGCCCGCGGCGGTGTCGTTGTCGTCGATCGCCGTGGTGTTGGTGATGGTGCTGTCGGTCAGTGTGACCGTGGTGCTGCTGTCGACGGCGAACAGGCCAAACCCCTTGTTTCCATCTACCGTTGTACGCTCCAGCAGCAGCTCGGAACCTTCTGCGGCGTATACGCCGTAGCCGTATCGGCCATCTTCGTCGGGGACGGTATCCTCGATGGTCGAGTCTCGGATGGAGACCCTGGTGTCGCTGTCCCTCGCGACCAGGCCATGCGTGTGGTTTCCATGGAGGATGGTGTGCTCGAGCATCAGCCTGGCACCGTTCCTCGCGTAGGCACCATAGCCGAACTGGCCGTCCTCGTCGGGTTGGGTGTCCTGGATGGTGGAATCGCGGATGATGACCGTGGTTCTGCTGTCCCTCGCGACCAGGCCGATCACGTGGTTTCCATGGAGGAACGTATGCTCGAGCACCAGCCTGGCACCGTCGTCCGCGTAAGCTCCGTAGCCGTACCGACCCTCCTCATCGGGACGGGTGTCCCGGATGGTCGAGTCACGGATGGTGACTTCCGTGCCTGTTCTGTCGGCCACGATCCCGAGGCCTCGAGTTCCCGCGATGGTACAGGATTCGGCCAGCAGGGTAGTGGTCATGATGCCGCTTTGGTAGGCGAAAATCCCTACGTTTCGGCTGTCAGCGATCGTGATGTCGAACAAGGTCACCCGGCCGGAGGACACAGAGATGCCGTAGTGTCCGGCGCCGGAGATCGTCAGCCCCGACAGGGTGGCGGCAGCCCCTGAGCTGCCGACAGCGATCACCGGGGTCTCCGTGGGCAACTGTACGCCGTCCAGAACCACCAACTCCTGGCAGCGCCCCGCGAGGTGGACGTCGGCGTGGTCGGTGCCGATCTCCAGGTTTTCGGAGTAGCTTCCACGGGCCACCGCCACCATCCCACCTCCGGCTTGCCCGGCGGCGTTCAGCCCCGCTTGGATGGATGTGAAGGGGGCCCCCTCGCTGCCGTCGCCCCCGGCCGCTGCCGCGATGTCCACGTAGACCGTGCTCGTGTCGACTTCGAGGCCGCCCCAGGTGCCTACACCGCAGCCTTGCGGCACGCACTCGTCGCCGTCCAGGTTCCAGCCCTCTCCGCAGGTCGATCCTGTGCCTGTGTCGCCGGGCCCTTGGGGACAGCAGGGCTGGTTCCGCCCGTCGCATCCTGCCAGGATCAGCACGGCGGCCCACCAGAGCTGGAACGTACCGGTCATCGCTGTCCTCCCGCGAGCACTTCTCGCGCGGTATGTCCCGGTTTGCCGGGAAACATCGCGGAAGCAGCATACCACCAAGGGTCGTCGTCGGTCAGTACAGCGAGAACCGATCCGTGCAGGTCTCGTAGCTGGCCGCCGGGCACTGCTCCACGGCGTAGTCACCACTCCAGCCCTCGGGCAGCGCCTCGCAGCCGTCGCCCTGGAGCACCAGGTCGACGCTGTTGTCCTCGAAGCTGTTGCCCTCGGTGGTGGCCGTTGTCCCGTCCAGCAGCAGGCCCGCCCGGGCGGCGTCGGAGATGACGTTGTCCTGCAGCAACAATCCCGTGGCTCCGTCCCAGCCGTCGATGCCCTCCCAGGCGAAGACGTTGTCGCCGCAACTGCCGCTGTCACCGGCGGAGTTCGAGATGGTGTTGCCGGTCAGCTGGTAGCTGCCCTCGCCCGCCAACCACACTCCGACCAGCAGGTTGCCGCTGATGATGTTGTCGGCCAGCAGCGCTGTCGGGAAACCGCCGGTGGTGCCGTCGACATAGACCCCGTAGCCACCGCCGATGTCGGGGTGGGCCACGCTGTCCAGGGCCGAGCTTTCCTCGAGCTCCAGGGAGACGCTGTCGATCACGACCACGTTCGCGAACTGGTTGTCCGTCAGCTGGCAGTCATCGCAGCTGATCCCTGAATCCGCTCCGTAGGCGTAGAGCCCCGGACCCTCGTTGTCGCTCGAGTCCAGCCCGGTCGCCTGCAGCTGGGCGCCCTGCTGGACGGCGACGCCGATGCTCGCGGTGTAGGCGGTGCTGGGCCGGGTACCGGTCACCGAGCCCCCGTCGAGCGCGACCAGGGTCTCTGCGTCATAGGCCAGGATGCCCACGTTGGCGTTGTCGACCACCACCAGGTCCGTGGCCTCCAGCGTCGAGCCCTCGCTGACCGTGATCCCGTAGCCGTAGCCGCCGTCTTCTTCTTCGTGCGTGTCGCGGATCTCGGTGGCGGTCAGCTGTGCGGTGCTGCCACTCGCGGACACGGAGACGCCAACCAGGGCATTGCCCTGGATCACCGAGCCCTCATCCACCAGGCTCGCGCCCTCGGCGACTGCGACCGCAGCGCCCGCCCCGCCAACGTGGAGGTTGTCGGTGATGGTGCAGTTGCTCATCGTGAGCACGGTCTCCGCGTGGTAGGCCAGCACGGCGGCCCCCTCGTTACCTGTCAGCGTGCAGCTCTCCAGCTCCATCGAGGCCCCCTGCTGCGCCGCAGCGCCGTAGGAGGCGGTGCCCAGCAAGGTTGTGCCCTCGATGGTGCAGGAGGTGGCGGTGACGCTGGTGCCGGTCTCCATGGCGAGCAGGCCGACGGAGGTGTTTTCGCTTAGGGTCGAGCCTTCGATGGTCAGGTCCGCGCCGCCGCTCACCATCACTCCGTAGCCGTAGCCGCCGCCGTCGGTCAGGCTATCGCGGATGACGGAGTCCTGGACGTCGACGGTGGCGCCGGAGTCGGAGACGTACAGGCCGCTGAGCTGGTTGCGCTCGATGGTGCAGCGCTCCATCCACACATCGGTGGCGGGGATTCCGCTCTTGATGGCCGCGACGCCGATGAACAGGCTGTCCGTCACGGTCAGATCCCGCAGGGTCACCTGGCCCGAGGCCACCGAGATGCCGGTGAGCTGGGCGTCGCGCGCGGTGACGCCCGACACCGTGACCTCGGACGCGGCGGCGTCGATGCCGATCACCGGCTCATCGGCGGAGAGCGTGCTCCCATCGAGGATCACCAGCTCCTGACAGCGACCCGCCAGGTGCACCCCGGCGTGGTTGGACTCGAGCAGGGCGTGCTCGATGTAGTCGCCGTCGGCTACGGCCACCATGCCACCCCCGGCCCCTCCTGCGGCGTCCAGGCCCGCTTGGATGGAAGTGAAGGGCGCGCCCTCGCTGCCGTCTCCGCCCTCGGCGGCTTCGATGTCTACGAAGACGGTGGCCTCGTCGGTGGCCAGGTCGCCCCATGGGCCGGTGCCGCAGGCCTCGGGCACGCACTCGTCGCCGTCCAGGATCTCGCCCTCGTTGCAGGTGGGGTCCGGTCCTGTGTCGTCGGGCTCTGTGGGAGGGGCGGTGTCGTGGTTCTTGTCGCCGCACGCTGCCAGCAGCAGGAGCATGGCGGAGGCTGTCCAGAGGCCGGTCTTCCAGCTCATCGTTGCTCTCCCAGGACGCGGTTCATGGTCGTAAGCGCCCCTCTGCGGGGGGCTTTCGGTCCCGAGTATACGCCCCTCACCTCACCCGGTACACCGTCACCGACTCCAGCGGCGCTCTCCGCCAACCCAGCGGTAGCGCGCCGATGGTCTCGCCGTACCAGCCCACCCGGCCGATGCTGTCGTTGATGCGCAGGGGAAAGCTGTCGTCGCTGTCGATGCGCTCGAGCTCTTCGAGCCGGTCCCAGGGCAGGGGGCCTGGGGCGGCGTTATCGGGGCCCACCACGATGGCGCCGCTGGGGAGATCGGTACCTGGCTCCACGCAGCGCCAGCCGGTGGCCTCCATGCGCCAGCGGAAGGCCCACTCGCCGGTGAACCAGGCGGGCTCGCGATCCTGGCCAGCCCGCAGGGCGAGCTGGTCCAGGGCGCGGGCGTAGCGCAGATCGGCCATCAGCATGGCCAGGGCGATCACGGCCCACAGGCCCAGCAGGGCAGGCGCGGTGCGTTGGGCCATGCGCCGGCTGCGCACGCCCCGCGCGATGATGCACGCCAGGGGCGCCATGGCGGGCAGCAGGTAGCGACCCGAGGCGAAGTTGTGCCCCAGGCCCACGCCGAGCATCACCGCCAGCACCCAGCAGCCCAGCAGCCAGCCGTCCTGTTGGGGATCCTTGCCGTCTGGCAACAGGGCGCGGCCGGCCAGCGCCAGGTGGAGCCCCCCCAGCAGGCCGCAGATCGCCAGCACGGTGACCTGGGGGGTGCTCAGCTCCGGGGGTAGTGCCCAGGCCAGGAGCGCAGCCCCCAGCACAGCAGCCACCGTGAGCATCCGCTGACCTGCCACCAGCAGCAGCAGAGGTGCCATGGCCAGGCCGGTGCGCACGACCACCCCCAGCAGGCGTCCTGGGATGGGCCCGCGAGCGATCTCACCAGCGTTGAGCAGCACCACCCCGAGGTGGAAGCCGCCGTGGGGCAGGCCGATCCAGAGCTCCACCACGCCCCAGACGCACAGCAGGGCGGCCCAGAGGGGCCAGCTGTCCTTCAGGCGTCGCAGGCGCAGGGCGTGTAGCCCCACCGCCAGGGCCAGCAGCAGCATGGGGTACTTGGTGGTAATACCCAGCCCCAGCAGGATCCCAGCTCCCAACAGCCAGCGCAGCCGAGCCTTGCCCGACGACTCCGCTACCGCCTCGCGCCAGGCCACCACCCCGGCCGTGGCCCGGGCGGCGGCGCTCAGATCGATCATCAGGCCCGAGGCCAGGGCCAGCACCGTGACGGGCG
>CAZHIK010000250.1:0-10086 GCA_964532635.1 uncultured Enterobacterales bacterium | reverse complement strand
GTCGGAGGACAGCGCCGCGCCGTCCTCGTCATCATCGCTCGGCGTCACCTCCACCCGCACCGTCTGGCCCTTGTCGAACCAGGTGGCCCCGTCCAGGCTCGTACCAGTCTCGCTCACGACGATGCTGTCCACACTCCAAGCAAAGGCGAAGGTGACGTCGTCACCGTCCGCGTCGGTGGCGGTCGCCGTCACCGTGACCTCGTCGTCCGTGTACAGCTCCGAAAAATCGAGTTCCACGCTCAGGATCTCCGGTGGGGTGTTCTGCACCACCGCCAGGGCGCTGGTCACGGCCGTGCTGCTGTCAGTGCCGTCCGAGCTGATCACCTCCACCTGGACTTCCTGGTGCTTGTCGAACCACCCCGAGCCCAGCTCGGCGCTGTCTTCCACCTCCACTCCGTCCACCAGCCAGCGATAGCTGTGGACCAGTTCGTCGTCGTCGGCGTCCGATGCTGTCACCATCACAGTCAGGGTGTCCCCCTCGTAGGGCTCGAGGGAGGACAGCTCGAGATCGTCGATCACCGGCGGGCTGTTCTGCACCGTCAGCAGCTCCGAAGTCTCCGAGGCCCCCTCCTGGTCCGTGGAGCTGGGGGTCACCTTCACGTACACCAGCTGATCCCGCTCGAAGGCGCTCGACGCAAGCAGGTCCCCGGTCGCCTCGGCGAGCACACCGTCGACGTACCAGGCATACTCGAGCTCCACCGGATCGCCGTCGGGATCGCTCGCCTCCACCAGCGCCATCAGCACACTGTCGGTGTACAGCTCTTCCAGCGACAGCTCCAGGCTGTCGATCACCGGCAGATCGTCGAAGCAGTCGTTGTCCACACCGTCGCCCGCGACCTCCTCGGCGTCCGGGTTCACGTCCGCGTCCAGATCGTCACAGTCCAGCCCATCATAGGCGTCGCTGTCGTACCCATCACCGTCCTGGTCGTAGTCGCTCGCACCGTCGCAGTCGCTGTCCTCGCCGTCGTACCAGGTGTCTTCCTCCCCCGGGTTGATCCCAGCCACCTCATCGTCACAGTCCCCACCCGGCAGGCTTCCGGAGGCCGAGACGTACTGGGTCTCCTCGCCCACGTAGTAGTCCGGCACGTAGCCGTCGTGGTCCTGATCGAAGTCGTCGGAGCCGTCGCAGTCGCTGTCGATGCCGTCGTACCAGACGTCATCGACGCCCGGATTGACGCCAGACAGCTGATCATCGCAGTCGCTCCCGCCCACCGCCTCGGCGTCGAAGCCGTCCTGGTCCACGTCGGTCAGATCCGTGCCGTCGCAGTCCTGGTCGATGGCGTCGTAGGGGACCTCCGGGCTGCCCGGATAGGCCGAGGCCTCGTTGTCGTCGCAGTCGCCGTCCACAACGCTGAAGCCGTCGCCGTCGGCGTCGCGCGTGAGGTCGCCCGAGGTGTCCAGCTTGCAGCCGAACGAGAACCCGAACAAGACGAAGTACCAGTACCGCATGTGTACCGCTCCTTTTCCCGTGGGCCGAGACTACCACAGGGGGCACGCGATCCCGTCTACTGCCAGTCCACCGTGAGCGCGTCCAGATCCACCGGCTCGGCCGTGGCGCTGTTCCAGGCCGCCCTGGCCTCTGTGACCTGCCGGCGCTTCTTGCCCCCGAAGCTGACCTCGTAGCCCACCCCGAGCACCAGCGAGGCGGCCGCGCCTCCTCCTGTCAGCCAAGAGCGCAGCTGGGCGGCCTCGGCGTCGTCGACCTTCTGGTTGTAGGCATCCACCAGCTCCGGATCGGCTTCCATCTCCCGAGCCTCGGCCGCCAGCGTGGTGGCCTGGCTCCAGCTGATCCCGGCCCAGGCGCCCAGGCCCGCCCCCAGGGCAACCCCCACCGGCGCGATCCAGAAGTCCTTCCGCTTGATGGAGCGGGCGGCCTCGAGGGCATCGTAGAGGGGGATGGCCGGATGCTGGCTGGGATCGAGATGGAGGGTACGCACCGAGCCCGGCACCCCCAGCACACTGCCCGCCACGTGCACCTTGGGCTCACCCTCGACCGGGAGGGGCAGATCGAGGGACACGAAGGCTTCGCTCTTGGTGCCCGGGTGGAGCTCCCGCGACACGGTCTCCTCTCCCACCTTCACCGCCAGCGCCCAGGGCAGGGGCAGCTTGGATCCACCGACCAGGAGGCTCTCTGTGGTGTCGGCCCCCGCCCGATGACGCTGGAGCGCCGCGATCACAGCCGGGGTCTCCGGGACCACCAGCGGGAAGCGAGCCTGCTGGTCGTCCCAGCTGGCCTCGAGCAGTGAGTCGCCCAACGGCAGCAGCAGCTCCTGCTCGGGTGCGATGGCGGACCGCGCCTGGCCCGGGCTGGTGATCCACAGCTCGATGTCGGTGCTGAAGAAGTCCACCGCAGTCTTCACACGCAGCGCCGCCATGGCTTCGCGCAGCTCGGCGTTGCGCTGCTCGGGATCGATCCAGGCCGGGTTCAGCGCGGTCCACTCTCCGCCGAGCTTGCCGGAGATGACCATGTCGCCCGAGACCACGTACACCTGGCTGCCAGCGGGTCGCACCGCGGCCAGCACCGCCTCGAGGGCTGGGCGCAGATCGGGATCGCCAGCCCAGGACAGCACCCCGGACGACACCGAGCCGGAGAGGGCGAGCTGGTGGACCTTCTCGGTCTCGAGGTAGATGCGCAGCGAGCTGATGCCGCCCTGATCCACCTGCACCAAGTGCGGACCGGGCGCGAGCAGCAGCGGGCTGCCGTCGCCTTCGACAGCGACACCGTCGACAAACACGCTCCCACCGGCCGGCGGCAGGATGGTGAGCCGGGCACGGGCCCCGGTGGCCGCGCGCTGCTCCTCGAGGATGGGCTGGGGGGTCGTGGGGAAGTTTGGATCCCAGGCGATGTCGGGATCGGCGGCCAGGGCGCGGGCGAAGGCTTCGCGAGCCTCGGTGTCGTGGCCCTTCATGCCGTTGGCGAAGCCCTGGAGGAACCAGGCGCGAGCCAGGTCTTCCTGGGCGGGCACACCGACGAGGCAGGGCAGCACCCGCTCGACCTTGCCCAACCCCTCGATGGCCTTGTCGTAGTCCATGTACAGGACGTCGCCCTCGGCGTTGGACAGGGCCTCGGCGAAGGCCTCGAGGGGGTAGGAGACCCCCTGGCAGGTCTCGACGCTACCCTGGGGCATCAGCGCGGGACGGCTCAACCCCGCGAGCACCTGGTCCAGGCTCATGGCGTTCAGTGTGCCCTCGTCCAGCTTCGCGCGTTCTGCGACCAGCTTGCGGACCTCCGATGCGTCGCCGGCGTGGATGACGAGCTCCGCGGCGCGCACGGGGGCGGCAATGAGAAGGCCGGCCAGGATCAGCGACGCGCGCACAAGGCACCTGTGTTGAAGTCCCAACAGAAGCGGGTGGACTCACCCGCATCGATCTGGATCCGCTGCTCGGCGCGCTGGCCGGCCGGGCCCACCAGGATCAGCTGATGGCCTCCGGTGCTCAGGACCTCCCCCAGCAACGGTGTGCCCTTCATGGCACCGCCATCCACGGACACCTGTCCCGGCGGCAGGGTGTTGACAAACAGCTCACCGGTCTTGGGCTTGGCCACGGGGGCAGGCGCTGCCGCCGCAACAGGCGCAGGGTCAGGCTCGTCGACTGGGGCCGGAGCAGGACCGGCGGGGGCTGCGGGTTCGGCCGCGGCGACAGCGGGCTCGGGTTCGGGTTCGACGCCGGCGGGCTCCTGGGGAGCCGGCTCGGGCTCCTCAGCCGCGGCAGTGTTCTCAGGCTCCGCCGGCCCCTCCTGGGAGGCGACTTCGAGCGCCACGTCGGGGCCCATCAGCTGCACCAACCCCACCCCAACGACGCCGAGCACCAGCAGGACTCCCAGGACGGCCAAGGGCAGCCAGCGGGATCGGCTCGACGATGACTCTGCCGGAACGTGAGTGTCCGAAACCACGGCCGGCTCATCCTCCGGCCCCAGGGCCATGGTCTCGGAGGACAGCTTGGGCGGAGCGGGCGCCTCATCGGCGAACGACGCGGCGCGGGAGAGATTGTCTTCTGGCGCGAGGGTGAAGGTCTCGGAGGAGGGCTTGGAAGGCTCCCCCGCCGAGGGACCCTCTCCCGCGGAGTCGTGCCCATCTTCGTCATCCCACATGCCCGGAAAGAAGGTGTCCTTGGGCTCCTCGGCCTGGATCGCGGCCGCTACGGCGCCTCCTGCGGCAGCCGCGCCCGAAGCCGCGCTCAGCGGCTCATCCTGCGGCATGGGTGGCGGGGGCTTGACGACAATCTCGACGGGCCCGGGATCCGTGTAGTGCTCCGCCAGCTCCCGCAGCGCATCCGCGAGCTCATCGACTGTCTGGTAACGATCCGCAGGGCTGTAGGCCGTGGAGCGCTTGATCACCCCGGCCAGATCCTCGGCCACTGCCCGGAACAGCTCGGGGTGCAGGTTGGTGGCGTACAGGTCGAGGGGTTCACGCCCCGTGGTCATGTTGTAGAGCGTGGCGCCGATGGCGTAGATGTCGGCACGATGATCGGCGTGCTTGGCGTCAGTGCGCTGCTCCGGGGCCATGTATGCCCAGGTGCCCATGGCCGCCCCGGTGCGGGTCAGCGAGCGGTTCATGTCCGCGACGCGGGCGATGCCAAAGTCGGAGACCTTGGGGGTGCCCCGATCGGTCAGCAGCACGTTGTCGGGCTTGATGTCGCGATGCACGATGCCCCGAGCATGGGCCGCCGACAGCGCATCGAGCACCGGCAGGAGGTAGTCGATGACGATCTTGGGATGCACCGTTCTTTCGCGATCGAGCAGATCGTCCAGTGAGCCGCCCCCCATCCACTCCATCACGATGTAGATGCGCTGATCTTCCTGGCCGAAGTCGTGCACCGTCACCACGTTGGGATGAGCCAGGGAGGCCATGGTGCGCGCTTCCGACAGAAAGCGCCTGCGGATGGACTCGTTGGCTGCCATGTTCGGATGCAGCAGCTTGACGGCCCGATGCACCTGCAGCAGCTCGTCCCAGCCGGCATAGACCGTCGCCATACCGCCCGCCCCGAGAACATCGAGCAGGCGATAGCGGCCGTTGGCGAGCGGAGGCTGGGAGATCACGTGAGGGGGGACTCCGGGGGAACGGCTGACTCTACCTCAGGGGGGGAGGGCAGGGAAGGCCGCGGGTGGTCTACAGGCCGGCGCCGTAGACCAGGAATGCTGCTCCCGTTTCGGTATTGCCCGTGTACCCATTCGACTCATGGTAGGGCGCTCCGACGACAGCGTCATCATAGCCATCGCCATCAAAGTCGTCGCCACCGCCCACGCTGTGTCCAAACCAGCCCCGAGTGCGATCGTACGTCTCGAACCCCTCGACACAGAGTAGATACTCATCCCCTCCAGGCAGTCCCCGGCGTTCTCTCAGTTGAGCTTTGCATCGGCGTCAGCAAGCAACAAAGAGCCGCTGACCGCGCCGAGCATCAGGTACACAGCACCAGCATCTGTTCCCCCGTCGTCGAGGCTCGCAGAGGGCTCGATGCTGCCACAGCACTCTGACCGCGGAGCCCCGTCCGGACCTCGGCGAGCGGCCGTGTGGGAAGCGAGGTCCCTCCGGCCCAAGAGGAGGGTGAAAGGAGAGAAATGCCTTTGCATGACCACGGACGGTCGGTAGGCTGAACCGGCACGCAATGCGAAGCCCCACGCGGCGCCCACGCGGAGAGGAGGAGAGGCCATGAAGATCCTGGCCGCAGCCATCACCGACACCGTCGAGCGCTTCCTGCACGCAGGGTACATCTCCGCGCACCCCAGGCCCGCCGATGAGTACTCGATCCTGGGCGACGGGGAGGTCTACCTGCAGCTCGACATGGTGGAGGCCCTGAAGCTGCAGGGGGAGGTGGCTTCGGCTTCGGTTCTCGGCGACGGTGGTTCGAGCCTGGCGGCACTGTTCGCCACCGCAGACAGCACCACCATCATCGTAGGGGCCGCCGCGCTGGCGGCGGGCACGGGCCTGGCGATGGCGGGCCTTCCCTCGCCTCGACGCCGTCGCACCCTGTTCCTGGGGGCGGGCGCGGCTCTGTTGCTCAGCGTCGCCCACGTCAGCTGCGATGTCGGCAGCCAGTCCGGCAACACCGACACCGACGCCAAGACCCTGCCGCCTCCCTGGGAGGACGTAGAGCTGCAGGAATACGCCGACCCGACCGCCGCCACCCAAGCCATCCAACACGGGATCATCGCCGACGCCATCATCAACATCCCCTTCTCGGTGGAAGCGCTGGAGCACCTCCAGCTCGAGGTGGGACTGCCCACCACGAATCCCTCCGAAGGCATGGCCCACGCCCTGCTGACCTACGGCTTCGACGGCTGGGGCAGGGAGATGCGCCTGTCCTCCAGAGGCGACGCCTACACCGTCCAGAGCGCCGGCCCGGACGGCAGCTTCGACACCACAGATGATCTCGAGCTGGCCGTCCGCCGCACCAACGAGGAAGACTGGGAATACGAACGCTACGGGGTGTTCCTGCGCGAAGACAGCGACGACCTGGTGCTGATCTTCCATCGCTGGACGGGGGAGCTGTTCGAGTACGCCAACGAGACGAAAGCCCAGGAGTTGACCGGAAACGAGGTCTTCGATGTGCTCCTCGAGGACGACCTCCACAACAACATCGACGACCTGAGGTCGGCCTACGACGCCACCGCCGAGGAACTGGACCACGACCCCATCGTCCTGCAGGTCTACCAGGAAAGTGGATTCATCGAACAAGAAGGAACAGGACACGCCCTGACCTGGTCCCTCCTCGACCATGACTCGACCTACGGCATCGATCTACTGGGCTGCGGTGACCATTGTGATCCCTTCGAAGGGGACACCCACTGCGACGAGACCCGCTCCATCCTGTGCATCCTGAAGGCCAACCTCCCCAACCCGGGCATCGAGACGAGCCACAGCATGGGCTGGACCGGCGGGTACGTGGACATCAGCACCCCCGTCCAGGGCTGGTCGCTCACGGACCTGGCCACCGCCAATGCGATCTGTGCGGCCGAGCTCGGAGCCGGCTGGCAGATGGCCGAGTGGCACGACGGAGACGGCGGGGCCTGGAGCTGGTGGGCCTACGGAGAGATCCAGAGCGACGAGCGCTTCTGGACCTACATCGACGATCAGCCCGCGAACTGCTGGAACTGACGTCAGAAGCTGTAGCGCAGGCCCACCGACGGCATGGGTAGCGCCCTACCCGGTCGCCGACTCGACACGAACACGCCGTAGCCGAGACCGTAGCGCAGCGTCCAGCCCATGGGATCGCCGACGTCGTGGTCCAGTGCGAGCTGTGCACTGTACGCGAGGGCCCAGAACCTGGAGACGCCAACGCACTTCGGGATGGACCGAAGGAGGTGGTCCCGCCCCAGCGCCCCGCAGTCCTCCGAGCTGCCACGCCAGCCAGGAGGGACCCACCAGCTCCCCGCAGCACCGCCGAGGCCCAGCCGCAGCCCGTGGTCCTCGGACACGCTGGGGAACCACAGGTAGAGGCTCGGTGCCAAACCCGCCCCAGCGCCCAGCCCCAACGAGATCCCTCCGCCGCGAGGACCCTGCAGGTCGAGCCCACCCATGATTCCCACCATGCCGTAGTCGAGGCCCAGACCTGCACCCAGGTCACCGCGCATGTACCTGTGGAAAGGGTCCCGTGCGGGCAACGCTGGGGTAGCCAGGATGGCAGCGGCGACGAGAATAGGGAGCAAGAGGCCTCCGGGCGCCAGAGACAGGCCAGCGCCGACACACCTGACAATCTACAACACCAGGCCCCGCTGGAGGTTCCTCGCTGGGGCATGGCCCGGGGCCGACGTTCGGCCCTCCATCGTGGATAATCGAGACCCGACCGAGCGCTCCAGACCAACGGCGCACGAGGTGAAGAGATGTCCCGATACTCAGCGATCCTCCTGGCGCTCGTTCTGCCGGCCGCCTGCACCACGCCCCCAGACAAGACCGACGACACCTCGTCTTCCCCCCTCCCGGAAGACACCGGCTCGGACTCGGTCCCCACAGGGCAGGCCGGGCTGGTCACCACCTTCGGCCAAAGCGACCCCCTGACCACGATCTGCGACCTGGACCTGTCGCTCCAGGGCAGTCCGGTGGCCGAACCCTGTGAAGGCTGCGCCCTCGATCTCGACATCCAGGCCGAAGCCTCGAGCGACCGAAGCCAGGAAGCCTGCCAACCGAGCCCGCTGCTGACCTGGCTCCCATCTGGCGCCTACACCGCTCTACGCCTTGCCTGGGCCGAGACAACCCCGCTGGATGTCTGGGGTGAGGTCACCAACGCGCTGTTGGCAGGCCACGCCCTGGCCGACGTGGGCTTCGAGGCTCCGGGACCCTCCTGGCAGGCCGTGGCCTTCGACGATCATCCCCATGGACAAGCGGAGTGGGACGAGACGGTCCTGCGCTGGCAGTACGAAGAGGAGGTCTACACCGTGGCGCCCAGCGCCTACAACATCTGCTCCTGGATTCATGTGTCCTTCGCCGCCCAGGCGCTCGAGGGCGAGCACCAGGGCTCATCCACCCTGGACTGCGCCGGCGAGTTCATGGACGTCTGGAGCTTCGTCGCCAGTGGACAGACAGACCTGACCATCGACACGACGGCCGCGGACAGCGCCGCCGACCTGATGCTGTTGGTCAACGACGCCGAGACCCACTGCACCCTCGCACAGGCCGACGACAACTTCTCCTGCAGCTACGCCCCCGCGAACGGAGCCTGCCCCAGTATGCGCGTCGACCTCGAGCCCGGGCGGAGCTACCACGCGGTGGTGATGAACAACGGCTCCTGCACGGGTGAGACTGCATCCTACACGCTGACCATCGACAGCGCCCAAGACCCGGAGCTACAGCTCGTGGACGACGACTTCTTCGTGTTCATGGTGGACATGCGCACCCGCATCCAGGCCTGGGGGGAGCTGGACGTAGGTGAGCTGGCGCCCACCGCGTCAGTGCAGAAGACCCAGCCCCCCCACTTGGCGGTGGAAGGCCTGCTCGATGAGGATCTTCGGGCTCCGTCGCTGGAGCTGTGATCAACGCTGGGATTCGAGCCGTTGGAGGTCCCGCAGGCCCAGCCAGAGAGGGAGGGCGCAGGCCGGGGCGAAGGCCATGTCCACCAGCATCCAGGCGTAGGGGATGCCTCGCAGGGGGATGAACACTGCGGCGAGCACCAAGACGCAGGCGCAGCACACAAGCCCGAAGCGTAGCACCATGATGTTCCGCACCGGGTCCCGCATGGTCATGGCGAAGAGGACCGCCAGCATGATGTGGGCGAAGGCCAGCCAGTCGAAGCCGTAGAGCAGGAAGGGCGAGTCCTGCTCGACGGTGCGCCAGCTGTCCAGCACCCGCACGAGGAAGGCGTGGACGGAGCCCTGGGTGGCGGGGGCATCTCCCCACAGCAACGCAATGAGCGTAGAGAGCTCCCACTCCATGGGCCAGATGGTCGCACCGGACAGAACGAGGCCCAGCACCACGATGGCCAGCATCAGTCGTGGACGGAGGAGAACAGCGGCGGTGTGGGGCTCTTGGCCGGACATGTCACATGCCTATCTGCCGCATTCGAGGGGCGCTGTGCAGATCCTGCGCAGCTGAGACACCCCGTCCGGCTTGATCGCGTTGCAGCAGACCACCTTGGCGTTGGAGCGCTGATCGGGATCGGGATCGAGATCGGGATCGAGATCGGATCGCGGCGAGCAGGTCCGGGGATCGCGATGGACAGCAGGGGGTTCCAGTTTCCTCGGGCGGGGTGGGCGGTGAGGAGGAAGGTCTTCATGGTGGGAGCGCCAGAGAGACGAGGTAGCAACCCCGCTCTCGAGCGCGCAAGCGAAGCTGTCGTTGCCGTCACCCCCGAGCAGACTCACCGTAGCGCTGTCCGAGTCGGCTATGACTCGCTTGGAGTAGTCGAAAGAAACCCTCCCTCGAGGAGAGGCGCGTGAGCTGGTTGAGAAGAGGAGCTGTTGTCGCCATCAGCGGAGCCATCGGAGTCGTCGTGGGGTGGGGCATCCAGGGCTTCATGGCGGCGGACAAGGCCGCTCTCCCCTCCTCTGCAGCCACTACGGACTGCCCTCCATGCGTTCGAGTGGTCGCGCCAGCGCAGCCGAACCTAAAGCGGAAAACACCGGCAGCACAACCCGCGGGGCAGCACTTGTCCCGA
>CAZHIK010000249.1:0-10107 GCA_964532635.1 uncultured Enterobacterales bacterium | reverse complement strand
CCGCGTGTCCAGCGGGCAGGCCCAGACACCCCGGTGCACGGGGTTGACCTCGCCCGGGCCGACGGCGGTGACCACCACTGGGGCCTCGCCGAGGGCGCCGACTCGCTCACCCAGGACCGCCAGGCCCCGGTCCGCCCGAAGCGGGGGCCCGAGGACCATCAGCAGCGACGGTCGCCACATCAGGCTCCAGGCTGCCAGCCCAACGACCAGCACCGCAGGCACCCACAGCCCCCCGGCCGCCGGCACCAGGCGCCGCAGCCCCAGCAGGGCCACGATCCCCAGCAACGGCCAGAGCACCAGTGAGTGGTGGCCACTACCCATCACCACCAGCAGCACCGCCAGGGGCACCAAAGCCCAGGCCAGGGCAGCCACCGCGCCCTGGGGCAGCGGTCGGATCTCGGGACCCCGCAGCCACCCGGGCAAGCGAGCTTCGAGCCTCACCGCGGGCCAATGACCCACCAGGACCATCCCCACCAGCGCCAGCAGAACGAGGCCCAAAGTGGTCCAGGGCGGCTGGAGCAGCTCCCGTATCGCCCACTCCCTCCAGCTGTGGATGTAGGTCACCCCGCTCATGGCCTGCTCCTCGGCCACGTTGCCGGACAGGTAGCGCCAGGCCTCGGCGGCCATCCAACCCACCGGATCATGGGGCGTGGGGTGCAGTAGCCACACCAAGCCCCAGCCCAGGGCTCCGCCCGCCAACGCCAGCCCCGCCCGACGCCAGCGCCGCAGCGGCAGCGCCACGGGCAGCAGGGACAGCAGGTGCAGTAGACCCTGGGTCAGGCAAGCCACCAACAACGCAGCCGACACGGCAGCCAGGGCATCGCCGGCCCAGCCCGGACGACACAGCAGGGCCCAGAACAGCGTGAGCAGTAGCAGCCCGAAGAGGGGGTAGGCCGTGGTGCTGATGCCCGACAGAACCAGCGCTGGCGCGAACGCCACCCCGGCGCCGGCCACCACCGCCAGCCGTCCCCCCAGCAAAGGCCGCGCCAGAAGAGCCGCGACCAGCGCTGTCAGGGCCCCGCTGACGACCGACAACCCAGCCAAGGCCCGCAGCACCGAGTCCCCGAACGCAGGCGCCAGCGAGGCCGCCAGCCAGGGGACCAGGGGGTAGCGGTGACCTTCGAGGAAGCTCGAGTCACCCGCGGCCAGCCCCCGGGCCATCAGCACCCAGTCCTCGGCGTCCGGCCCCACGGGTAACGAACCCATGGAGCTGTCGAGCAGCAACCAGGCGCGCAGGAACAGCGCCAGCGCGACCAGCACCACCAGCCGGAGCGCGAAGCTCCGCCCACTCATGGCCCGGGTCCCGTCTACCACCACATCGCCCGCCAGCCCTGCAGCCCCGAGTACGCCAGGGTCAGGGACAAGGCCCGGTTGCGCACCGCCTCGTCACCGCCGTCCAGCCAGGCGTGCTGCAGGCAGGCGCCACGGATCTGGGCACCCCGGGCGCAGGGGTGCTCGCGCTCGTAGACAAGGGGTTGGCCCGGCACCACCCACAGCTCTGCCCGCAGGCTGGCCGTCTCGAGCCGGTCCATGCTCACGCCGCCGGAGATGACGTTGCCCGGCTGGTGCACGTGCTCGACAGAGAGCACCAGCACGTCCTTCCCCCCGCAGAGCACCACGGCGTCGTCGAGCCGGTCCAGCCACTCTCGAAACAGGAAGGCCACCGGCCGATCGTGCTCGAGCCGCGCCAGGGCGTCGATGTTCTCCACCGATCCACTCACCACCACCAGGGGCTGGCCCTCGGCCCGCTCCATGGCCCAGGCCATCACCCGGCCCGGCTCCCCCACATCCGCGGGCCAGGCCTCGGTGTGCAGCCGGCCAGCGGTGGAGGCATGCGGATCGAGCCCGTCGCGGATGAGGTCCCAAGACCAACCCGCCACAGGGACCAACAGCACCACCAGCACGATGGGCTGAGCCCAGCGCCAGCGGGGCAGCCCCACGAAGCCTGCAGCTCCCGACAGCAGCAGCGCGTGGGCCAGCAGGTAGTACTGGGGCGACTGCTGGCGGGACACCAGGAACAGCCCGAAGGGCAGCAGCAAGCCCAGCAGCACCAGCACCGCCCGTCGCTCGCGGGCTGGCCAGGGCCGCAGCACCGCCGCCAGCCAGCCCAGCGCACCCACACCGAAGGCCCAGCCGAAGCGGTCCAGGTACAGCAGCGCCATCAGGGTGGGCTGATCACCGAAGCGATTGTGCAGTCCATATGAGGCCAGGGCGTGCAGGCCCGACAGGGGCGACAGCCCCAGCACCAGAGGCAACGGCAGCAGGCCCAGCAGCAGGCCCAGCAGCACGCAGCCCAGGGCGGCCAGGGGTCGAAGGAAGCTCCCCCGACCACCCTCGTCGCGCCAACAGCTCATCCCCAGCAGCACCAGCCCCATGCCCAGACCACCCAGCGCGGGCGCCGCCATGAACTCCCGGGTGTGAAACACCAGCCCACACAGCGAGCCCGCGACACCCCAAGCCAGCCAACTGCCGCGCTCGACAGCCGCGATCACCGCCCAGCCCACACAGAGCGCCAGCGCCAGCGCCAGCATGTCGTAGCGGGCCATCGAAGCCGTGATCACCACCGGCGGGAACAGCAGGGCCAGCGCTCCCGCGATGCCCACCACCGGGCCGCCCGCCGACCACCAGCAGCGGGCCAGGGCCACCAGGGATAGCCCCAGGGCCGCCGCCGACAGCGCCTGGCCCAGCGCAGCCGGTTCACCGCCGGTCAGCCTGGACAGGGCCACCACCAGCGCTGGGTACAGGCTGTTCCAGGTGGTGTTGGGGATCATGCTAACCCCCGTGGCAGCTGCGTAGACGCCGATCATCAGCACCCGCGCCACGTGGGCCAGCAGCCAGGCCTCGGTGGAGCCCTGCACCTGCCCGAAGCCCCCCATCAAGTGACGCAACACCAGCACTGCCAGCGCCATGAGCACTGGCACCGCCACAGCCCAGGCCCACCACCACGTGCGACGGGGCGTGGGGGTGGGTGTTGCGGACATCGGGGCTCCAGCGCGGATCAACAGATTCGGACTATCCGAAAACGACGCCGCGCGAGCCCGGCATCCAGCGGCTATCCTCGAGCAGAGAGAAGGAGAGACGCCGTGAACACCAAGAACACATCGATGCTGGTCCTGCTGGCCCTGTGGGTCGCCTTCACCATCGTCTGCGCCGCCCTGCTGCTCAGCGGCGGCCGCCACGCCAAGCTGCTGCGCGCCAAGCTCCGCCTGGGCGGCCTGATCCTGGCGTTGACAAGCGTGGCGACCACATCCTGTTTCTTCGGCTCCAGCTGCTACAAGACCAGCATCGACACCGACACCGGCCACGAAGAGCCCGACGCCGACACCGACGTCGATGCGGACACTGACACCGACGCAGACGCAGACGCGGACAGCGACGCGGACTCGGACACCGACGCCGACAGCGACGCGGACTCCGATACCGACACCGACACCACCCCCACCGAGTGCGAAGACCTCCTGGACAACGACGGCGACGGCTGGGTGGACGGCGACGATCCCGACTGCCGCCACGGCAGCACCGAGCACGGCCTGGGCGGCACCACCTGCAACGACGGCGTCGACAACGACGGCGACGGCCTGGTAGACGCGGAGGACCCGGGCTGCTCCGACGCTTGGGACTGCACGGAGTAGCGAAGGGGATACACTTCCGGAGCCCCTGATCCGGAGCCCCTCATGAGCCAGGTCGAACGCGTCGCCGCACTGAACACCACCACCGGCCCCCTGGCGCCATTCTTCGGGGCCGGCCACCCCCTCGAGCGGCTGGTGCCCGCCCGCTGGACCGAGCTGTGCAAGGCCCTGGCCGGGTACGACATCAACCTCAACTTCAACCAGAGCTCCGATCCCGACGATCCGCGCTCCCAGTTCCGGCTCGACTACGCCGCCCTGCTGGGCCCAGGCATGGACCTGCTGATGCCCACCGCCGGGGCCTTCATGTGCTGCCCTGGTGACAACCGCGTGGTGCTGCCCTCGGCCACCGATCCCACCATCGTCGAGTACCTGCAGCGGGTGGGCTTCATGGGCGACGCTGCCTTCTTCGACGGCAACGACGCCATCGTGGCCGGCCAGCGGGTCGCGGGGCGACGCACCTACTCCATCGACGACATGGGGCCCGACGCCGACGACGTGGCCGTCAACTCCCTGCGGGACATGACCATCGGCAACTCCAAGGAGATGGTCGGGGAGCTGTCCGCCTACGCCGCACCGGAAGTCCGCAAGGACATGTTCGACGTCACCGATGCCGACTTCGAGGCCGCCCTGGCTCCCGGGCGCCGGGTGTTCCTCAAGACCTGCAACACCGAGAGCGCGGGCGAGGGCATCTACCCGGTGGCCGACCTGGTCGAGTTCCGTCAGGCTCTCGACGAGATCCGCACCAAGACCCGCGGCTTCGACCTCAACCCCCTGCTGGTCATCCAGCCCGAGCTCATCGGCACCAACAAGAGCTTCCAGGTCTTCATCCACCCCGACGGTCGTCCGGAGATCCCCGTGGTGGCACTCACCGACCAGCTCATCGGACCCGACGGCAAGAAGTACGCCGGCAGCATCAACCACCACGTCACCGCCGAGCGTCTCGAGGTGGTCGGCCCCGCCATCATCGACATGGTGGATCGCCTGCGACGCATCTGCCCCGACGCCGTGGGCTTCCTGATGTGCGACTACTTCGAGGCTCCGGGTGGGAGCATCGCCATCTACGACCCGGGCCTGCGCCCCTCGGGCAACACCGGCGCCGCCATGGTCAAGCGCTGGGTCGAGGAAGCCACCGGGCAGTACGCCGCGGTCACCATGGCCCGCTGGCTCGACGACGGCGTGCCCGGTCGCACCTGGGCCGAGATCGAGAGGATCCTGGCCCCCTACACCGACCCGGACTTCATCTGCGCCAACCGCCTGGGCGCGCTGCCCCGGGGCCACAACCACCTCCAGGGCAAGTCCCGCTTCATCGTGGTCACCCCCACCCACCTCGACTACGCCGACTTCGCCAAGGAGCTGTCGGACCGGCTGAACGCCAGCTGAACGTAGGGGCAGGCTCCGCCCGCGCCGGCGGTCAGCTCTCCAGGCTCGCCACACCCTCCTGGTACCGCAGGCGGGTGGTGAAGCCCAGGCCTTCGTACAGAGCGCGGCCCGCTCCGTTGGCCTCTCGGACGTTCAGGCCGATGTGGCTCACTCCGCGCTCGAGCAAGCGCCGGCAGACGGCGGCCGTGAGGCCCCGGGCCAAGCCTCGACCACGGGCGCCCGGGTGGGTCGCGACGTTGCCCAGGGCCGCCGCCCGATAGCGCTCCGAGCGCACGTGCAGCCCCGCCATGGCCAGCAGATCCCCGCTCCGCCGCACGCCCAGGTACAGCCCCGAGTCGAGCATGCGTGGCTCGAAGAAGTTCTTCGGATACGCCCGCGCGAGCAGCCCTCGGATGGCGGACTCGTCGGATCGGCCGAGCACCACCAGGTCCGGTGGATCGGGCAGCTGCACCCGCTGCGGATCATCGAGGAACATGCGCAGGGACAGGCCGTAGGGGGCGAAGCTCCGGTGCTCCCGCACCGTGTGCTCCAGCTCTGGCGGACCGAGGTGAGCGTGGAAGCGGGGCGGCAGCGCGGGCAACAGCTCTACCAGCAGGGCCGCGGCCTGGTCGATCCCGCCGCTGGCCAGGGCCTGCACCGTGGGGAGCTCGAGCCCCAGGTACAGCAGCACCACGTCGGTCAGCGCGCCGTCCCGCCGCTGCCCGAACCAGCAGGTGTGAGGCCAGAAGGCCGGGTCCAGGTCGCCCAGGCTGTAGAGGTGCCGCACCGGATCGCGCAGGAAGAAGGACTCCAGCTCGTCGCGATCGTGGAGGCACTCGTAGGGCATGACGCTCTCCTGACAAGCACCGGCAATAACCGGTGGCGACCGGCGTGGATCGCGCTAGTCTGTCCGAGAACCGATCTGGAGGAGATCCCATGCTGCGTCCCCTCGCGCTCACCCTGCTGGCCTCGACCCTGCTCACCCTCGGTGCCTGTGGCGACAAGGAAGACACCGACACGTCCGAAGGTGACACCGACACCGACACCGACGCCGACACCGACTCGGACACCGACTCGGACACCGACACCGACACCGACACCGAGCCCCTGGCCTTGCTGGGCTACTCGGGCAGCGCCACCGCCGGCTACGACGGCTACGACGGCACCGAGGACTGGTACCTGATCGCCGACGAGGGCGACGGCGAGGACATCTGCCGCATCAGCTACACCCTCAAGAACACCGACGAGCGGCTGGACTGCCCCGACCAGGGGCACAGCGGCTGCATCTGGGCCTGGGACGTCACCATCTCCGAAGCCACCATCGCCTCCGAGTCCGGAGAGGGCTGCGAGGGCGCCTTCGAGATCACCGCCGACACCGTGGCCGACCTCAACGGCTCCACCTTCGGCATCGGCTACAACCCCGACTACTACGGCCACGCGGCTGTGATGCTCCGCGACCATGGCGAGGGCTGGTCCGTCGCCACCTTCGCGGTGTGGAACGAAGGGTCCGGCAGCTTCACCTACCAGTGGGACCAGGGCTACATCGAGCCGTAGCGGCTCCGGAGCGCCCGTGATGATCCACGCTCTCACCATCGATCTGTACGGCACCGCCCTGCAGCCCCGCCGTCCCGTGGCCGCCACCTACGCCGAGCACGGCCAGGCCTGGGGCGTGGAGCAGGATCCACAGCGACTGATGACCGCCTTCCACGCGGCCATCCACAAGACCATGGCCGAGCAACGCATGCTGGGCGACGGGCGCTCGTTCTGGCGGCGGGTGGTGGCCCGCGCCACCGGCTGCGACGACCCGGACTACTTCGAGGGCCTGTTCCGGTACTTCGGCAGCCCCCGAGCCTATCAGCTGGCTCCCGGCCTCGAGGCGTGCTGCCTCGAGCTGTGCTCGTCGGGCGTGAAGCTGGGCATCATCTCCAACGCCGACACCCGCACCCACCGCGTGATCGAAGGCCTGGGCTTGAGCCAGTTGGTGGACGTGGTGCTGCTGTCCGCCGAGCTGTCCTGGGACAAGCCCGATCCTCGCATCTTCCACGAGGCCTGCCAGCTGCTGGACGTGGCTCCCAAGCACACCCTCCACGTGGGCGACAGCCTCGAGTGTGACGTCCAGGGTGCCCGTGGAGCGGGGCTTCGAGCCCTGCACTGGGGCCTCGAGGCCGAGACCTTCCACGAGGTGCTCGACATCGTTCAGGGCTCGAGGGAGTCCTCGAGGGCCTCGGCCAGCGCTTCCCCCAGCAACCTGTGACCCTCCGCTGAGGGGTGCACCTGGTCGTAGAACATGGCCGGGGTGGCACCGCGTCGAAGCAGCTGATCGGGGCCGTCCACGAAGGCGGCGTCCACAGCCTGGGCCACGGTGTACATGGCCGCGCGGTAGTCCTGGATGTAGGGGGGCACCTGGCGCGGATCCAGATCGATGGGGGCGGGCAGCGCCACGAACACAGGCTCGGCCCCCAGGGCCCGACCCTGGCTGGCCAGGCTGTGGAGGTTGTCCATGTAGGCCTCGAGCCCGACCCGCGCGCTGCGCCCGGGGCCCGGAGTGCCCACGTCCCGCTCGGGATCCCACCAGCCGATGGTGCGCGGGGGCAGCCAGGGGCCCAGCAGCCGTACCAGCAGCCGGTAGCTGGCCAAGGGCAGGCGCCGTCCCGGGGGGGCGTCCGTGCGCCCGTGGAACAGGTCGGACCAGATGCAGGCCACCACGAGCCAGTCCGGCTGCACCGCCGGACCCGCGTCGGCCAGCACCGCCAGGGCCTGGTTGCTGTCGTAGCCGGGCAGCGCACCGTTGACGTGGCGCACCGGCACGCCGCCGGCCTCGCTCAACCGGTCGGCGGCCACCTGCCCGAAGATCTCGTGGCCCTGCACGCCGTAGCCGAAGACCGTGGAGTCCCCCAGGGTCATCAGCCGGCGCTCATCCGAAGCTCGCTCCGAGGGCAGATCCGGCCCCCGCAGCCCCAGGTTGTTGATGGTGGCGGTCACGTGCCCGTGCACCAGGGTGCTGCCCGGCTCGAAGCCCCAGCCCGGCCGGTGCTGCTCCACCGGCGCATCGTCGCTGGCCTGCCGGCTGGGCAACTGGGCCGCGCCAGGCAGGCAGATGGCGCCATCGGGGCAGCCGCCGGGGCTGGGATCGGGCAGCCGCTCCCCCTTGGGACCCAGCTCCACCAGCCGCGCCACACCCTCGACCAGCCCGAGGAAGATCAGCAGCGCCGCCAGGCTGAACGCCAGCTTGCGCAGAGGGCTGGTGCGGGAGGGGGGCATGGTCACCCCCTATCCGCAGCGGCTCGAGGTGGCAGAGAACCCCCTACCAGCCGTCACTCCCTGGCCCGCCGTAGGCCCCGATGTCGCTCACGGAGCCGTCGGCGTCGTAGATGGCCGGGTCTCCCAGATCGATCAGGCTCGAGGTGTACAGCAGCGAGAGGTCCCAGCTCTCGGGATCCGCCGAGGTCCCGTCCACGAAGACCGGATCGTACGCGTAGACCGTGCCGGTGCCCGTGGGGTCCACCATGCCGCTGAAGCGGGGCAGACCCTGGTCGTAGATGTCGCTGTAGCCAATGATGGTGGCACCAAAGCCCACGGTGGCCAGGATCACGGTGCCGCTGGCGACGTTGCTGCTGAAGATGACGTTGTTCAGGGTGGTGCCGCCGTCGCCGTCCCAGAACGCAGCGGAGTAGACCGACCCCACCCCCGCGTCGGCGCTGTTGGCGTGGACGGTGGCGTTGGTGACCTCGAGGGTGCAGGCGATGCAGCCGAACGCCGTGCCGCGCACGTTCACTCCGGTAGAGGTGGGCTCGACGCTGTTGCCGCCGAAGATGGCGTTGGTGATCGAAGCGATCGAGCCACTGTCGAAGACAACCCCGCCGTAGACCTCACCCTGGCCCGCGACGCTGTTGGAGAGGTAGCTGAGGTGCTCGAAGCTGGGGTTGGTGTCACCCGAGGCCCACACCATGCCGGTGAATGCCGGGCACTCGGCGGAGTTGTCGATGACGTCGATGTCCTCGAAGACCGGGTCGCCCCCGTCGAGGTAGACCAGCGCCCCGGTGCACGAGGAGGCGTTGCTGGCGTAGTTGTCGGTGATCAGCAGATCGCCGAAGGTGGCGTCGCTCTCCAGCGCGGTGATGGCGATGCCATCGGCGCCGGTGGCGCCGGTAATGGTGAAGCTGCGGAGCGAGGATGCATCGGTCTGGCCGCTAAGCCAGATGACGGGGCCGAAGCCGTCGGCGTCGATGACGGTGGTGTCGCGATCGAAGCTTCCCAGATCGAGGTCCTGCTCGATGACGAGGGTCTCGACGTAGGTGCCGGGCATGACGCAGATGCCATCACCGTCCGCGGCCCCGTCGATGGCGCCCTGGATGGTGGAGAAGTCGTCGGGCACGATCCAGTCGAAGTCGATCTGCGAGTCGCAGTCGTTGTCGATGAAGTCACAGATCTCCGGCAACCCGGGCGAACGTGCTGGCTCGCCATCGTCGCAGTCGCCTCCGAACGGGGCCGTCCCGCTGGGCTGGTTGCAGTCCACCGTGGTGAAGTTGTCGTCGCCGTAGCCATCCCCGTCGGCGTCGTCGTACCAGGTGACGACATCCACCGCCTCGTCCTCGTCGACATCGCCGTCGCAGTCGTCGTCCTCACCGTTGCAGTACTCGTCGGCCCCCGGGTACTGCGCGGCATCGCCGTCGTCGCAGTCGGTGTCGTCCGCCACGTAGGCGCTGGGCTGCTCGCAGGCGAGGAGGGTGACGGCGGCGTCGCCGTAGCTGTCGCCGTCGCTGTCCGCGTACCAGGTGAGGGCGTCCACCGCGGTGCTGCCGTCCACGTCTCCGTCGCAGTCGTCGTCGATGCCGTTGCAGGTCTCGATGGCCGCCGGGCTCCGCGCGGCGTCGCTGTCGTCGCAGTCGCTGTCGTCGGCAACCCAGCCACTGGGCTGCTCGCAGCCCACCTCGCTGGAGGAGGGATCGCCGTAGCCATCGCTGTCTTCGTCGGGGTGCCACGTGGGGACATCCACCGCGTCGTCCTCGTCGACCTCATCGTCGCAGTCGTCGTCTTCGCCGTTGCAGTATTCGTCGGCTCCCGGGTACTGCGCGGCGTCGCCGTCGTCGCAGGCGGTGCTGTCGGTGACCCAGCCGCT
>CAZHIK010000248.1:0-10121 GCA_964532635.1 uncultured Enterobacterales bacterium | reverse complement strand
GGCGTGCGCAAGTGCATCCTGCACGCCCTGTACAAGGCCCAGGGCAAGGGCTGCTCACCCGGCTTCCTGGGCGTGGGCATCGGTGGTGACCGCACCGGCAGCTACGACCTGGCCAAGAAGCAGCTGCTGCGGCCGCTGGACGACGTCAATCCCGATCCCACCCTCGCCAAGCTCGAGGATCTCATCGTGGAGCAGGGCAACACCCTGGGTGTGGGCACCCTGGGCTTCGGTGGCGAGACCACGGTGCTCTCGTGCAAGGCGGCCAAGCGCAACCGCCTCCCGGCCAGCTTCTATGTGTCCGTGATGTACAACTGCTGGGCCTTCCGCCGCCAGGGCCTCACCATGGACCTTGGCAGCTTCGACAACCAGGGCTGGGACTACCTGCGCGACGACGCACCCACCAGCCTGCTCGAGCCGGGCGAAGAAGGCGGACTGGGCGCCATGGACGGCGTCAAGAAGCTGAGCATCCCCTTGAGCGAAGAAGACGTTCGCGCCCTGAAGGTTGGCGACGTGGTGCTGCTGTCAGGCTTGATCCACACCGGCCGCGACACCTTCCACCACCACCACATGACCCACGACTGCCCGGTGGACACCGAAGGTGGCGTCATCTACCACTGCGGCCCCGTGATGTTGAAGCAGGACGGCAAGTGGAAGGTCATGGCCGCCGGTCCCACCACCTCCATCCGCGAGGAGCCCTACCAGGCCGAGATCAACGAAAAGCTGGGGCTGCGAGCCGTGATCGGCAAGGGCGGCATGGGCGCCAAGACCCTCGAGGGCCTGGCGGACCACGGCGCGGTCTACCTCAACGCGGTGGGCGGCGCGGCACAGTACTGCGCCCAGTGCGTGGTGGACGTCCCCGGCGTGCACTTCCTGGACGAGTTCGGCGTGCCCGAGGCCATGTGGCACTTCGACGTCGTGGACTTCCCGGCCTTCGTGACCATGGACAGCCACGGCAACAGCCTGCACGCGGACGTGGACAAGTCATCGTTCGAGAAGCTCGAGGCCCTCGCCGACAAGTCCTTCTAGGTGGGGAGAGCTGAGTTCCGGCCGACGCCGGCGGAGCCGGCGCGGCAGAACTACCAGGTTGGTGGTGGGGACACCGAGCGCCGACGCACTTGTCCACAGTCCCGGGAAGAGCCACCAACCCGGCGTTCTGCTGCAGCGGTCGCCACGCGCCGCAGTCAGCAGGAACGACCACCCACGCCCCGCCACAACCCGGCGTTCTGCTGCAGCGGTCGCTACGCGCCGCTGTCAGCAGGAACGACCAAGGAAGAACAACTCAGTTGTCTTTGAGGTTCCGACACCACTCGGCTTCGTACTCGCCGGACAGCCCGCCTTCGTCGAAGGTCACGTTGAAGATGCCCAAGGCGAACTTGTCTTCCTCGAGGGCGTCGACCTCGAGGTTGCCCTCGCGTCCACGGTACTTGGCGAAGGCTCCGTCGGACGGCACGAGGTATTTCGGGGGGACCGAGGACTCACCGGCCAGGTTGTAGACGCCGGTGGAGACGTCCGGGTCCGAGAAGGCGAACTGCAGCATCTTGAAGTCGAAGTCGGTGACTGCTTCGCCCTGGGAGTAGTGGCGGGTGACGAAGGCCACGTCCAAGCACTCGAGCGATGCATCGGTGATGATGATGAACGGACCGCCGTACATCACGGTGTTGATGTCGGTGAGGCCCTTGCCGGCGACCTCGCCATCGACGATGGCGTAGGAGCCTCCACAGCCAACGGCGAGCAGGAGCAGGGCGGTCGGGATAGCGAGTGTTCTCATGGCCACCTCCAACCGCTACCTATGCCGCTGTGAGCGCGTGGCCAAGCCACTCCTGATAGCGAGCGCTCTGGGTGGCCTGGCCGCCACCTGCGAGCACCCACCCGTTCTGGCGCCCGCAGCGCCGTCCACTCCCGTGGAGCTCGAGAGCCCCAGCGGTCCGGCGGCTCCTTCGGGCACGGTGCTCGACGGGAACTACCACGACGGCAGCTACCCCTTCTCCGTGCCCGTGGGGGAAGGCTGGGTGGCCCGAGAGGGAACCAGCGATGGGCCCTTGAGGGTGGCGCTGGAGCACGTGCCGACCAGCGCGGTGCTCGAGGTCTGGGTCTTCCACGAGGCCTTCACCGCACCGCGACCCCGGGCAGGCTGCACCTGGTCCTTCAGCGACCAGGGAGCCTACGAGCAGCTGCGCAGCCCCGAAGCCCGAACCATCGCCACCTGCGTTCCCGACGACGCGGAGGGTGAGCTGGTGCTGGGCACCACCATGGTGCGCGCCGCGCTGGCATACCACTTCGAGCTGCGGGTTCCCCCGGGCCGCCTGCTGCAGGCGCGGCGAGCCTCGGAGGGCCTGCTCCAGGGAGTGGCGTTCTACTGATCGTTGTCGCTGCGCCGACGGCGGGCCAGCAGACAGGCCGCCATGGCCAGCAACAGCCAGGGAGCGCGGACCGGCCCACTGCCCGAGCAGCCGGAGTCACAGCCGTCACCGCTGTCACAGCCGCCCTCGCTGTCGCAGCCGTTTTCGTAGGTGACGGGGCCCAGCTTGGCGAAGATGCCCAGCCAGTCGCTGGCCGAGCCGGCCGGAGCGGTGGACAGCTCGGTGAGGCCCATGCCCTCGAAGGAGGGCAGGTTGAAGCTTAGGCCGGTGAGCAGATCGCCGACCACGGTGTCCAGGATGGTCTGCAGCAGGCCGCCGAAGTTCTCGAGCACCAGCTCTTCGGCGTCGGCCGCGATCTCGCAGGAGGTGACCGTGGGGGTGATGGCGTCGGGGCCGAGGTCCAGCTCGATGGCCAGCTCACCCGTGGTGCCGTCCAGAGCGAGATCGGCGCCTACGTTCGCCGTGAGATCGAGGGCCAGGACCCGGGCCTGACGGTGGTCCACGTCGGTGAAGAAGTCGAGCCCGAGGTCCTCGATGGCGATCTCCACGTCGTGGGTGCCCTCGAGCGCGGCCATGGGCTGCTGCTCGGGGCGGGTGACGATGGCCATGTCCTGGTTCTCGGGGAACAGCTCGTCGAAGGGGCCCTCGTCGTCGCCTCCATCGAGGATACCCAGGATCGAGGTGGACATCGGGAAGGTCTCGAAGTTCTCGTCGATGGTGTAGCAGAGCACGCCACCCCGCCAGACCGCGTACATCAGCTGGTTGATGAAGTCGTCCGAGGCCAGCAGGCCCATGTGGGACGTCGGGGACACCGAGGAGGGGAACTGGCCGATGCCCGGCGGATCGCTGTCGGTCATGGGGCTGCCGCCAGGATCGTAGATGGCGATGCACTCGGCGGCGGGGTTGCCATCGGCGCTGCCCTGCATGACGATCCGAAGCCCGTCGGGCACGATCTCGACATCACGGGGAGAGAGCATCAGGTCGACCGTGGCGTCGCCGACCTCGAACTGCTCCTGGACGGTGGCCTCCGCGAAGGCCTCCTCGATCATCTCCTCGATGTCGCCGGTCGCGTCGGAGATGGCGTCCTGGATCGCGTCATCGGCGAAGCCGAGGATCAGGTCGTACAGCGACAGCCCGAACCAGTTGAGCACGTCCTCGAGATCACCGATGGAGCAGTCATCGAGCTGGATGTCCGAGCTCTGCAGGTCGTACTCGACGGTCATGTCACCCAGGGTGGCGTCCAGCATGTAGGTGCCGTCGCCCACGGGCACCACGTCGAGCATCAAGTCGATGCTGACCTGGGCGGGGAAGGGGTCCACGTAGCCGTGGCAGGTGTCCGAGATCACCCACAGCACCTCGAAGTACAGATCGAACTTGTCCGAGGAGTCGTTGATCCAGACCATGAAGTCCGCATCGAGGGTGAGCATCCCGTTTTGCGGCACGATGGCCGCGTCGGTGACGCTCATGGCAGCCCAAGCCCCGCTCAAGGAGTACTCGTAGTAGTCCGCGTCGTCACTCATGTCGGGGATGTCGAAGGAGGTGGGGATGAGCGCGGGGATCAGCTCTCCGACCGCGTCGAGTCCGTCGTCGGTGACATCGATCACGGCTGCGTCTTCGATCACCGCCCCAGGAGGGTGGGTCTCGGCTTGGGCGGTGCCCATCCAGAGGGGGGCGACGAGGGGAAGAAAGGAAGAGAAGCGCACGATGTTCCTCCGCTCGGAGCGGTCCGGGGAGTGCATTCTACTGGGGCCCTGGCCCCGCCGCAATCAGCGCGGCTCCCCTCGACCGGCGCGCTCGAGGCGACGCCGGATGGCCCACCCCCCCGCGAAGACGATGAAAGCGGTCGGTATTCCAGGTAGATCGCTGGGATCGCAGCCGCATGGCCCACCGCCCCGGAGGGCGGGTTCCACGTCACAGGCGTCACCGATGCCGTCGCCGTCGGTGTCCACCTGATCGCGGTTGTCGTCCTCCGGGCAGTTGTCGCACGCGTCTCCCAAGCCATCGCCGTCGCTGTCGTCCAGCCCGGTAGTGTCGTCGTTCACGCAGGGATCGCAGGGGTCCCCGATGCCGTCCGCGTCGATGTCGGCCTGGGTGTTGTTGGACATGTTCGGGCAGTTGTCGCACGCATCACCGAAGCCATCGCCGTCGCTGTCCTGTTGTGAGGGATCCCACGCCTCCGGGCAGATGTCGCAGACGTTGCCCACGTCATCAGCGTCCTGATCGTACTGCTCCGGGTTGTCGTCCCAGATGCAGTTGTCGCACACATCGCCGACCTCGTCACTGTCGGTGTCCTGCTGGGTGTCGTTGCTGTCATGGGGGCAGTTGTCGCAGTCGTCTCCGACGCCGTCGTCGTCCCCGTCCTCCTGGTCTTCGTTGATGTGGTCGGGGCAGTTGTCGCAGACATCGCCGACGTCGTCGCCCACCATGTCGCCGTCCTCGTCCAGCTCCCGGTCGCTCTGATCGGGGTTCTCCACTTCGATGCAGTTGTCGCAGGCGTCGCCAAGCTCGTCGCCGTCGGTGTCGGTCTGGTCCGGGTTGGCGTCCATGGGGCAGTTGTCGCAGACATCCCCCAGGCCGTCGTTGTCCAGGTCGCTCTGATCCTGGTTCCAGATGTCGGGGCAGTTGTCGCAGAGGTCGCCAGCGTCGTCGCAGTCCCAGTCCTCCTGCAGCGGGTTGTAGTCCTCGCCGCAGTTGTCGCAGGTGATCAGCACGATGCGATCGGGGTAGCCGTCCTCACCCGTGATCTGGACCTCGCCGTAGCCGAAGAGATCCTCGTCTTCGTCGAGATCGTAGGCGTAGACGAAGAACTGGCAGCCGAAGGAGGTGTAGTCGTAGTAGTAGTCGGCGTTGGGGTAGGGCTCCCCGTCGTCGGTGGTGTTGGCCAGGCACTGCGAGTCGGTGAGGTCCACCGGCTCCTCGAGGGACACGTCGATGTAGTTGCAGTTCAGGTCCTGCTCGATCTCGGCCTCGCACTCGTACTCGGTGGAGGCCATGGCGGCGGCGAACAAGAGGGCGATCATGGCTGCTCCTCGGAGGTGGGGGTCGGCTCCTCCTCCTCATCCTCGTCTCCGAAGCCTGGCCGGAACAGCTCCTGGTCCGGCACGGTCTCAGCTGGGGCGGGCTTGTTCACGTAGGCTTCCTCGAGCAGGATGGGGTGGTCGTCGGCGGACAGCAGCTTGCTGCCGGATGGCGGCTCGGGGACGCGCTCGCCGCTCCAGGGCAGCGTGATCATGGTGCTGCCGTAGTCGGGAGCCACGTCGAGGTAGTCCCTCACCTTGACGATGTGGAACTCGACCCGCCGACTGCGGGCGAGGCTGGCCTCGTCCTGTCCCGGAGCCACGGGCGCGATCTCCCCCAGGGCCCGGTAGCTCAAGCGCTCGGGGCGCACGCCGGAGCCGAGCAGGGCCTCGTAGACCGCCGAAGCCCGCAGGTTGCTCAGATCGTAGTTGTGCCGGTGGCTGCCTTCCTCGCTGGCGTGCCCCTCGATGATCAGCAGCTCGATCTGTGGGTATTCGGTCATCACCCGGCCCACCGCCTCGAGGGTGGGGATGGACTCGGGTAGCAGCGTCGCGGTGTCCAGCTCGAAGCGAAGGGGCTCGCGGATCACGATCTGGCCGCGGTGGACCTGGGCCAGCTCGTCCTTCTCCCACTTCACCGGAGCCTTCTCGTCGGGCAGGGTCTCGTCCACCTCGATCAGGGCGCGGCGTGGCGGCGCCGTGATCACCACCGGCTCGGGCTCGGGTTCCCTGCGCGGCGGTGGCACCAGCCGGGTGACCGCCACCAGCAGCCTGAAGTCGGCTGCACCGTAGCCGTGGTTGATAGCGGTGCCGGCAGCGAGGTCCACGGTGAGGGCCGCGGGGGTGCGGTAGCGGGCGCCAGCCTTGACCTCGACCGGGTTCTCGGCTCCATAGCGGAACATGTTGTCGAAGCCGTGACGCGATCCCAGCTCCACCATCCCTGCCCAGGTGTCGCCGACGGGCACGATTGTGCCCAGCCCGAGGGCCAGCTCGGACCCCAGTGCGAAGTCCCAGTCGGTGGCCATGGCGGAGCGCAGCATGGTGCCGAGGCTGCCGTGGACGCGCATGACCCCCAGGTCCAGCTCGGCCAGCAGCGCGGGCGCGTACCGGGTGGTGTGCTCGGAGACCCAGCTGTCGTCGGTGCCGATGGGAAGCCACAGGTCGAGCCGTGGGCCCAGGGAGAAGCGATCGCCCTCGAGCATGGCCAGCTTGGCGAACAGCCCCAGGTCCCCGGAGGCGAGGTTGTGGGCCGGGGCCACCGAAGGCTCCACACCGGGATCCATCAGCGCCGCCGACCAGCGCCCGCCCAGCAGCACCCGGCCGGCAAGCGGGTAGGCCGCTACCAGGTGGAGGCTGTTTCGCGCAGCGATGGCCGCACCGGCCGACTGGGTGTTCTCGAAGTACTCGAGGGGCAGGTGCTCCATCTGCCAGGCCGCGCCGCCGATGATGCCGCCCTCGTCGCCAACTCGCGGGCTATCCACCACCAGCAGGGAGCCGGGCAGCATGGCGGGCTGCACCAGCTGGGTGTCCAAGGAACGATCCAGTGCATGGACAGGGCTGACGAGGCCCAAGGAGACGATCAGGACAGCGACAGCGCTCACGGGCGGGCCCCCTGGGGGAAGTAGACCGGTGCGGCTCGCTCCGTGACGGTGGCCGGGGCTCGTAGCAGCGCGCCGGCTTCGTACCAGCCGGCCAGGGCCTCGAGACCGACGCGGTGGGCCGCGGTGATGTCCTCGACGCCATAGCTGGAGTACTGACCGGCGGGGGAGACGTGGATGAAGCCCGCCACCAGATCATCGCGCTCCGCCTCGTACTCCGCGTGGTACATCAGGTGGTAGAAGACGTGGTTGCACAGGTAGGTGCCCGCGTCGTCCGAGATGGATGTAGCGTAGCCGGCGTGCTCCATGGCGACGGACATCACGTCCTCTGGCAGCCGATCCGGCAGGGCGTCGGGGCCTCCCTCGACCACCTCCTCGCCGTTGCGCGTGACGCCGTCGTTGTCGGTGCTGTACTCCTCGTTGACCGCGTTGACCTCGAAGCGCATACGGTCGGAGCCAGCCTGGCCGGTGGCGATGACGATGTCGGGATTCAGGGCATCGATCTCGTCCAGCAGCAGCTCCCAGGCCTCGTCCCAGACCACTGGCAGCTCCACCACCCGCAGGTCGAGGGTGGACAGCAGCTCCTCCTGCAGGGGCCAGAGGGCCTCGATGGAGGGGTTGGTCTCGCCGCCACCGAAGGGCTCGAAGCCCGACAGCAACGCGAGGGTGGGAACGTGGAGAGAATAGCTGCCCGAGGTGAGCAGGCCGCGGTCATCGTGAAGTTCGGCGTCGAAGGCCCAGTCCCCGGAGGCTTCGGGCGTTCCCGTCAGCCAGCCATCGCTGCCCAGCTCGAGGCCCGGAGGGAGCTCGCCCGACAGTTGCCAGTCGCCCTCGACCTCACCTTCGCCCAACCACTCCTCGTAGTCGAACCCCACTCGTCCGTCGGACAGGGCCCATCCCAGGACGATGTCGCTGTCGCCGCGGCAGCCAGCCAGCAGCAGGAGCGTATAGACGTGGACGCGAGCCATCGAGCGACCTCCGAGTTGGACCGCCATGATACCGGCGGTCACTCCTCGACCACCACCTCGAAGGTGTCGAGAGCCACCACGATCTGATCGCGGTCCTCGGGATGCAGGGTGAGCACGCCCCCGATCCGGACCAGGCCTGGCGCCACCTCGAGGAGGGCCTCGGGGGACCTCACCAGGATGCGCTCGTGGCGAGTTGGTGCGCGATAGCAGAATGGGCAGCGTGGCAAGCGCGGGTCGAGGGACACCAGGTAGAAGTCCTCGACGTGCCAGGGATCGCCCAGGGCGTACATGAAGCCCTCGATGGACACGGGCGGCCCGTCCAGCTCGCCCAGCTCGTCGGGGGCGGTACCGCTGGTCCAGGCTCGGTGGGCGTCGAAGAGAGCGGCGGACTCGGCGTCCAGCGGCCGGGAGAAGCCCTCGGAGCCGTGCTGGGCCATCATCTGCTCGGCCCAGACGAACACGGCCAGGGGGATCAGGAAGCGCAGGCTCCAGCGCAGATAGCTGCGGGTGGCCAGCCCGGAGCCCGCAGGTGCTCCCAGGGCCTCGGCTGCCTGCAAGTGGTAGCTTGCCAAGGCCGGCTGAACGCCCGCGACCACCAGCACGGCCAGACCTCCGGCCAGGTAGGTGGGCGCTCGACCGCTCAGCAAGGACACGGTGGCCTCGAGGCCAAGCTCGTCCCGCAAGATCCGCTCGGCCACGTCCGCCAGCACGCTGGCCAGGACCCATCCGCCCGCAGCACCCGCGAGGACGATCATCAAGGTGGCTGCGGCGATGATGACCACGACCTCGCGACGACGAGCGCCCATCACCCGCAGCACAGCCAGCTCCCGAGCCTGGACCAGGGACGAGCCGTAGATGGACATGAGCAGGGACAGGAAGGTGACCAGGACGACGCCGCCGACGAGCAGGCGGAGCAGCCGGGCGCCCCCCGCGAGGCGATCGGCGATGCGGCGAAGGGTCTGACCGGTCAGCGCGACCTCGAGGCCGCGTGAGGCGAGATCTTCCTGGAGGGAGAGCAGGGCGTGATCGTCGGTGGGGCGGATGAGCAGCGCGGAGATCAGGGCGGGGGGATCGTGGGTGGTGGGTGCGTGTTCGTGCTCGTGTTCGTGCTCGTGCTCGTGTTCGTGTTCGTGTTCGTGTTCGTGTTCGTTGGCGGTATGAGAGGCGTAGATGGCTGCGAGGGGGCAGAGGAGGGTGTCGTCGGTGGCGGTGTGGGTGGGGGCGAGGACGCCGACGATGCGGAGCGTGCCGGGGGCATCGGGGGCTCCGGTGTGTTGGTGCTCGATGGAGACGCTGTCGCCGACGCCCAGAGAGAGGGTGTCGGCGGCGCGGGCCCCCAGGACCACCTCGTCGGTAGCGCTGGCCTCGAACAGGCGACCGTCGAGCAGGGGAAAGCGGGCACGAGGCTGCAGGTAGTCGGGGCTGGTGGCGAGCAGGGCGTGGCCCTGAACTGTGTGTCCAGCCAGCAGGGGGACCGCCACATCCACGCGGGGATCGTCGGCGAGGGTCTCGGCGTCGGCCAGTTCCATGCCGGCCTCGAGATCCTGAAGACCGGTCAGCGAACCGAGCACCAGGGGCACAGCGCCGATCCTGGGTCCGACCACCAGCGGATAGCGCTCAGCCATGGCGCTGACCGAGTCCCGCGCGGCGTCACCGACAGCCACCGTGGCGAGCATGAGGCCCAGACCCAGCGACAGCACGAGGGCGGTGACCGCGTGGTGGAGACCGCGGGCCTGCACCATCCTCCAGGCGATGCGCATCAGGCTCACGAGCCACCCCCCAGCTCCAGTACCTGGTCGGGTTCGAGGCGTTCGGGGTGGTGGGTCGCCACCACCAGGGTGAGGCCCTGGTCTCCCACGAGGCGGTGGAACAGCTCGGCGAGGGCGCTGGCCCCCTGCTGATCGAGGCTGGCCAGGGGCTCGTCCACCAGCAGCAGGGGGGGATGGTTTGCCAGGGCGCGGGCCAGCGCCACGCGCTGGCGCTCCCCCCCCGACAGGGCCGCGGGGAGATGAGCGGCCCGATGAGCCACCCCCAGCTGCTCGAGGAGCTGCCGGGCCCGCTGTCGCTGCTCCTTGCCCCGGCACCCGGCGAAGTGCAGGGCAGCCTGGACGTTCTCCAATGCGCTGAGGCACTCCATGAGCTGGCCGCCTTGGAGCAGGTAGCCGACGTTGCGGGCAC
>CAZHIK010000247.1:0-10153 GCA_964532635.1 uncultured Enterobacterales bacterium | reverse complement strand
GCGGTTGGTCTCGACATCGTCTACGACCAGCACCTTTGGGATTCGCTGGCCTGGCGTCAGGCCCGTGGGGGCAGGCAGGAACACCTTCTCCGTCGCCGCTCCCTCGAGCGCCGGCGTGGCTTCGAAGGTGAACACGAAGCGGCTGCCCTGTCCTCGCTCGCTGGTCACGGTGAGGTCGCCACCCATCAAGCGGGCGAAGTGCCGGCTGATGGCCATCCCGAGCCCGGTCCCGCCGCGGCGCTGTCCGCTGGCGGTTTGCTCGAAGGCCTGGAAGATGTGCTCAAGCTGGTCTGGCTCGATGCCGCAGCCGGTGTCCTCGACGGCGATGCTCACGGTGTGACCCTGTCCCGACGACAGCGTGGAGCTGACCTCGATGCTGATCCCGCCTACGTCGGTGAACTTGTGGGCGTTGCTCAGCAGGTTGATGAGCACCTGCCGGACCTTGGCTTCGTCTCCCAGCAGCGCGGTCTGCAGCCAGCGAGTGGAGGTCAGGTCCAGGGTGAGCCCCTTGGCGGCGGCCTGAGGGACAAACATGCGCCGTATCTCTTCGGTCAGCGCCGCCAGGTCGAAGGCCGTGGGCCTGATGGTCGCCCGCCCTGCCTCGATGCGGCTCATCTCCAGGATGTCGTTGATCAGCACCAGCAGGTGGTCGCCGCTGCGCCGGATGGTCTGGATGTGCTGGCGTTGCTCCTCATTCAGGGTGCGGTCGCGCAGCAGCAGCTGGGCGAAGCCCAGCACAGCGTTCATGGGCGTGCGGATCTCGTGGCTCATGTTTGCCAGGAAGGTGCTCTTGGCTGCGTTGGCTGCCTCGGCGCGGTCCTTGGCCTCCACCAGCCGGGCCTCCAGCTCCTTGCGAGCTGTGATGTCCTCCTTGAGCACCACGAAGTGGGTGACCTCGTCGTGGCTGTTTCGGATGGTGGAGACGTGGGTGGCCTCCCACAGCAGGGAGCCGTCCTTTCGGCGGGTGCGGAGTTCACCCTGCCACTCGCCGTGCTCGGCCAGGGCGTGCCGGAGCTCGATGAAGCTCTTCTGATCGGACTCCTCGATTCCCAGGCTCCGGTAGCTCCGGCCGAGCAGCTCCTTGGGCTCGAAGCCGGTCACGTCGCTGAACCGGGGGTTGATGTACTGGACCAGGCCTCCAGCGTCGGCGACGAGGACCGCCACCGGGCTGGCTTCCACAGCGCGTGACAGGGTCCGCGCCGTCCGCTCCCGCTCGCGGTGGGCGATGGCCGAGGACAGGATTCGCGTGATCCCTTCGAGCAGCTCACGTTCCTCGTGCAGGAAGGGTCCCTCGTCACCACCGGGCCTGTCCTCGAGGTAGTGCACCTCCACAACGCCGCGGCGCTGGCCATCGACCTCGATGGGGGCAGCCTGGTGCCACACGCCCTCGGTGAAGTCGCGGGACATGAAGACCTGGTCGTCCAGGACGATGCGGGCCCGGGCGATGTCGGGGTGCTGCCAGGACATGGAGATGCCATCGGCCGTGTCCTGCAGCACCTCGTCGATGGTGTCTCGTTCCTGAACCAGCCGTGCGACTCCGTACAGACCGTGCAGCTCCTTGTTCCGCTCAGCCATGTCGCAGGCCAGCTGCCGGGCGTGGGCCTCGCTCTGGCGCAGGCGGTCCTCGGCCTCCACGCGGTCGGTGATGTCCACGATGATGGCGATCATGGACTCCGGCCGCCCCTGCTCATCCTTGACCAGGGAGAGCGCCAGGTCGCCCATGAGCACGCTGCCATCCTTGTGGAGGTAGCGCTTGCCGATGTGGGAGACCTCCCGCTCTCCGGACAGGATCCCTTCCCACGCGCGGCGACTCTCCTGGAGATCCTCCGGGTGGGTGACGTCGGCGAAGGTCATGCTCGAGGCGTCTTCGGCCGCGTACCCGAACATCTCGAGCAGCGCGGGGTTGGTGGCGCGGGGGCTGCCGTCGAGGTCCATGTGCGCGATCGCGACCGGTGCGTGCTCGAAGATGGCGCGGTAGCTGGCCTCGCGCCTGGCCAGCGCCGCGTTGGCGCGCTCCAGCTCCGCGGTACGCTCGGCCACCAGGTCCTCGAGGCGCTCGTACTGGCGCCGCAGCTCCGCTTCGCGTTCCCGCAGGGCTTCCTCGGCCCGTACGCGCTCTGTGATGTCGTTGGAGGAGGACCACAGCCGCACCAGCTGGCCGTCCTCCACGATGCCGTGCCAGCGGAGCAGCCGCACGATGTCCTTCCCGGCGGCAGATCTCATGGCCAGGTCGCGGCTGTCGATGACGTAGCCGTTCTCGACGAAGCTCCGGAACATCGCCAGGTAGGGCGAGCCTTGCACGACCTCCTGCAGCTTCCTTCCCACGAACTGGTCACTACTGGTGAGCCCCACTGTGCGCCAGGCTGGCTCGTTGGCCTCGATGCAGACCGCGTCGCTCATCATCGCGACCTGCCTTTCCACAGGCAGGTCAGTGTGGAGGCCGGGGGGCAGTCGCCAGCAGCTCACCGGATCCAGCGCCGTGCCGAGAAACTCCACGTTCATGCGCTCGGCTCGCTTCAGGGCCTGCTCGGCCCGCTTGCGATCGGTGATCTCCTGCACCGTGCCCACACCGGCGAGCAGCACGCCGTCCTCGATCTCCAGCTCGGCCCGCTCTCGCACCCAGCGCACCTCGCCGTTCACGACGATGCGGTGCTCGATGTCGTAGTGGGCACCCTCGAGCGCGGCCTGCCAGCTGGCGTTCACCAGCTCGCGATCGTCGGTGTGCACGAAGGCCAGGAAGTCCTCGTAGCTCAGGGGATCACCCGGCTCGAGGCCGAAGATGCGGTAGGTCTGCTCGGACCACTCGAGCACGTCCTCGCGGGTGTCGAGGCGCCAGCTGCCGACGCCGGCCACCCGCTGGGCCGCCCTCAGGCCGGCGCAGTCCACGTCGAGGTAGGGGGAAGGGGGCTTCATGGGAGCGCTCCGGTTCATCGTTCAGGCTGCGATGCGGTAGTCGTTCTTGCCGTTCTGCTTCACTGCGTACATGGCGGCGTCGGCGGCGGAGAGCAGGCTCTCCTGGTCCGGGCCGTGGTCGGGGAAGCGGGAGATTCCGATGCAGGCGCCGATGTGGCAGGTGTTGCCCTCGAGCTCGAAGGGCTGGGCCAGGGTGTCGAGCATGCGGCGGGCCACTCCAGCAGCGTCCAGGTCTGGGTCCAGCTCAGGCAGCAGCACGGTGAACTCGTCGCCGCCCATGCGGGCCACGGTGTCGGAGCTGCGCACGCAGGCCTGGAGGCGCTTGGAGGCTTCGCGAAGCAGTGCGTCTCCGATGTCATGGCCGTAGCTGTCGTTCACGGCCTTGAAGCCGTCCAGGTCGATGAACATCAGGCTGAAGGGGCGTTCGTGGCGCTCGGAGCTGGAGAGCACCTGAGTCAGCCGGTCGAAGAACAGCCGCCGGTTGGGCAGGCCGGTGAGCCGGTCGAAGTGGGCCAGCTCGTACATCTCCAGCTCGACGTGCTTGAGCGCTGTGATGTCCTCCTTGACCGCCACGAAGTGGGTGATGGTTCCCTCCTCGTCGTGGATGGGGGAGATGGAGGTGCGATCCCAGACGATCTCGCCGGCCTTGGTGCGGTTCTGCAGCTCCCCCCGCCAGACCTCGCCGGCGCTGATGGTGGCCCACATCCGTTCGTAGAGCTCGGGATCATGGCGCCCGCTCTCGAGGATGCGGGTGTTGCTGCCCACAGCCTCCTCCCGCCGGTAGCCGGTGTTGGCGCAGAAGGCCGGGTTGACGTACTCGATGGTGCCCTCACGATCCGTGATGCAGATGGGGCTCGAGCTGCTCTCCACCGCGGTGCTGAGCTTGCGCATGCTCCGCTCGCTGGCCTTGCGGGCCTCGATCTCCCGCTCGAGGTGGGCGGTGCGCTCGGCCACCAGCTCCTCGAGGTGCTCCCGGTGGTCCCGCAGTGCTGCTTCGGCCTGCAGCCGGCTGGCGATCTCCCGCTTGGCCTCGAGCAGCGCGCCACGCAGGGTGTTCAGCGCCAGGTGCTGGATGGCAAGCACGATGATGAACAGGTTCACATGCAACAGGAAGACCTCGAGCGGCCGGCCCCCGCTCGGGGCCAACAGTCCCTGCCACTCGGCCACCAGCAGGCCCAGCTCCGTCAGCGCCGCCAGGACAGCTGCGCCGATGCCCCAGCGCGAACCCATCAGCATCCCGGTGACCAGCACGAAGGCCACGTAGTAGACGGCGGAGATCTCCGTGATGCCTGCCGGCTCTGCAGTGAGGGTCGCGGCGGTGATGACGATCCAGTACTGGGTGATCAGGCCCAGGCCGGCCAGGCGCACCTGGCCCTGCGTCACCAGCCTCAACCAGGCGATGATGGGCAGGACGGTCGCGAAGATTAAGGCGACGAAGCGCGGCGCCCCCGCCGGGTCCGTGACGGCCGCGAGGCTAAGCATCGAGATGCAGGCGACGATGGTCGACCCTCCGATCCAGCGGATGGCTTTGGCCATTCGAGTCGCATCTTCGGAGCTGGTGGGGCTGGTCGTGGTGATCCTCTTCATCCGCTCGGCCGGCTCGGCGAGGGCGTCGGTGCCGAGGGGGGCGCTTGCCATGGGAACCTCCTGCAGGTCAGCGGGGCTGGGTTGTCCGGTTTGGATTGGGCTGGGCGGTGGAGCTTGCGCCTCTTCGCTCACATTTCGCCGCCTACGGTCTGGTGCCAGTGCAGGCCCTGACGGGCGGCCTCGTCTTCGATGCTGGCGCGCAGGCTGTTGCGGGCCTTGGAGAGCAGCTGGCTCACCCGGGCCTTGCTGATGCCCATGTCGGCGGCGATGGCCTTGCCCTCGTGGCCCTGCAGGTAGTAGCGCTCCACGATCACGCGGGAGCGCTCGGGGATGGCGGCCAGGGCGCGGGAGATGGCGGTGTGGGTACCCTCGCGCAGCAGCGCATCGAGCACCTCGGCCTCGCCGCTGCCCTCGAGTTGGATGGCGTAGGCGCTGCGGTCGGAGCCGTCATCCTCGGCGCCGATGTCGGTGTTCACTGGCGCGCCAGCCCGCTGGTAGCGGTCCGCGGCGCGCACCTGGTCGATGCTCGAGCCCACCCGGCGGGCCACCTCGGTGTCGTTGGCCTCGCGGCCCAGCTCCCGGGCCAGGCCGCGGCGGGCCTTCTCCACCCGGCGGACCATGCTGCGCTGGCCGCGGCTCAGGGGGTCCACGGTGCGCAGGGCGTCCAGCATGGCACCTTGGATACGATGCTCGGCGTAGCTGCCGAACTTGATGCCCTGGGTGTGCGTGTAGCGGTCGAAGGCCTCGAGCAGCCCGATGGCACCGTAGGACACCAGATCTTCTTCGGTGATGCTCGCGCCGGTCGGGATGCGGCGGGCCAGGCGGCCCGCCAGGTACTGGACCTTGCCGTAGTAGGCGGAGACGATGGCGTTGCGGTCGAGGCTGTCGATGGTGCGGGGAGCGCGGGACATGGGACTCTCCTTGCGGGGTGGCGGCCTGTGCTGTCCGCCTCTCGCTAAGGAATATTGGTCCCAGGGGCCCTCTTGTTCGATGAACGTTCGGGTAAAAACAGGGTATGAAAACTACCCAAACACCTCGATAGATCTCAAATAAACTGACAAGTTTCCTCGCCCGCCCTTGATGCCCAGCTTGCCGCGGATGCTTCGGCGGTGGGTCTGGACCGTCGCTTCACTCAGGTGCAGCAAGCCGGCGATGTCCCCCGTGCTGTGTCCGGCCCGGATCAGGGTGCAGATCTCGATCTCCCGCGGCGTGAGCCCGTAGCCCACGCTGTCGAGCCTTCGGCCCAGGGGGGTGGCCAGTCCCTCGAGCTGCTCCTCGAGCAGATCGAGCCAGGCCGGATCGGGGCGCCCCCGCTGCTCGCGCAGCCGGCCCACCAGGGGCAGCAGCAGGCGCTGGACGTTGGCGTCCACGTCTCGAGCCAGGCGCTGCTTCTCGCGCTCGAGCTGGCCCAGCAGCTCGCCGAGGGCCACGTTCTTCTGCTCGAGCAGCTGGGCCTGGTCCCTCAGCTGGCCCTCGCTGGCGCGCAGCTCGGCTTCGGTCTGTCGGCGGCGCTCCACCTCACGCTCGAGGTTGTCCACCGTGGCGGCCAGCTCGGCGGTGCGGGCTCGCACACGGCGCTCGAGATCGGCGGCCAGCCTGCGCAGCTGGGCCTCGCTGCCTTGGATTCTGGCGTAGGCCCCCATCCAGGCCACCAGCTCCTTGGGGCCCACGGGGCGGCGCAGGTAGCCGTCGGCGCCCAGGCCGAGGCCATCGACGTGATCTTCGGGGCTGATGCGTCGGCCCGAGATGAGCACCACGATGGTGCTCCGCAGCTCGGGATCGCTCTTGATGCGCCGGCACAGCTCGAAGCCGTCCATGTCGGGCATCTCCACGTCAGACAGCACCAGCTGGGGGCGCCCGCTGCGGCACAGGGACCACGCGTCGCGGCCGCCGTCGGCGCTCAGCACCTCGTAGCCGGCACGCTTCAGCACCCGGCTGGCGGCCCGCAGGGCGGCGCGGTCGTCGTCGGCTACCAGGACGCGGAGGGCGGGTTGTTCGCTGGGCTGCTGATCCACCATGGGATCAGGCTATCACCGTGACAGATCAGGACTCACGAACCCTCGCTGCGGCTTCGCGAACAGGTAGCCCTGCAGCAGGTCGCAGCCGGTGCTCACCAAGGCGTCGCGCTCCTCGATGGTCTCGACCCCCTCCGCCACCATGCGCACGCTCAGGTCCTCGCAGAGGGTGACCATGGAGTGGATCACCGAGATCTTGGTGGGGTCGCGGTGCACGTCGCGCACCAGGGACATGTCGAGCTTGACCACGTCGGGCTCGAGCTGGGTGAAGCCCGACAGGCCGGCGTAGCCCGCGCCCAGGTCGTCCAGGGCGAAGTGGAAGCCCCGCTCGCGGAGGCTGAACAGCCGGGAGCGAAGGCCGGGAACCTTGTCCAGCGTGGCCCGCTCCGTAATCTCGAGGACCACGCGGTCCGCGAAGGGCAGCAGGGGCTCGTCGTCCTGGTACAGGGCTTCGTCGAGCAGGTCGTCCGGGTGCAGGTTGACGAACAGCAGCATCTCGGGTTCCAGCTGCGAGGCTTGCTCGGCGACGAGCTGGCGGATGCGGCGCCCCAGCTCGTGCAGGGTGTCGAGCCTCTCGGCGGCGTCCAGGATGGCGCCGGGGTGGGGCAGGCTGGGCTCGTCCGAGCGCATCAGGGCCTCGTAGGCGAAGACCCGCTGCTGCTTCCAGCTCACGATGGGCTGGAAGGCGATCCAGAGCTTGTCCAGGGCGTGCTCGAAGCGCACCTTCAGGCCGGCGCGATCGGCGATCTGGCCGCCGGACCTGGCCTGCTCCACCATGCGATCGCGGAGGTGGGCCAGCTGGTGCATGCGCACGGCCTTGCTCACCGCGTCGACGAGCACAGGGCCGTCGACGGGCTTGGTGAGGTAGCGGGTGGCACCCAGCTCCACCGCCTTGGCCGCGGTGTCGATGCTGGGGCCGCCGGTGGCGAAGATCAGCGGCAGCTGCAGGTCCTTGGTGCGGATGGCCATCAGCAGCTCGATGCCGTTCATCTCGGGCATGTCGATGTCGCTGACCACGGCGTCGAAGTCGTGCTCCGCCAGCAGGGCCAGGGCCGCCGCACCGCTCGAGGCGCGGGTGATGACGAAGCCTGCGCGCTCGAGGCGACGGCCGTAGGCGCGCAGGATCATGGGGTCGTCATCGACCATCAGGACCATGCCGCGGTGATGGGAAGTGGGTGTCATGGTTCCTCCGGGAGCACCAACGGCAGCTCGAACCAGAAGATTGAGCCCGATCCGCCCTCGCCTCTGTGAACTCCGATACGTCCGCCGTGGGCTTCCACCGCCAGCTTGCAGAAGGCCAGCCCCAGACCTGTGGAGCGCTTGCCGTGCTGGTGGCGGCCTCTCACCTGGCCGAACTTGTCGAAGATCAGATCGCGCGACTCGGTGGGGATCCCCGGGCCCTGATCCCGCACTTCGACGCGGGCCATGCCCTCGGCGGAGGAGGTGCGGAGCTCGATGAGGCCGCCGCGGGGGGTGAACTTCAGGGCGTTGGCCACCAGGTTGGTCACCACTCGCGCGATCAGCCCGTCATCGCAGCAGAGGGTGACGCCGGGGCCTTCGGGGAGCAGCAGGCGGTGCTCGCGGGCGGCGTGCTCCATGGGGTGCGCGGCACGTTCGAGGATCGGGTGGAGAGGCTGGCTCGCCCGGTTCAGGGGCATGCCGGCTTCCTCGAGGCGGCTGACATCCAGGATGGCGTCGATCATGCCCGCCAGATCGTGGATGGCGTCGAGGGTGTAGGCCAGGTCTTCGTGCTGATCCTCGTCGAGCACATCCTCAGTGTCGTCCCGGAGCACCTCGAGGAACATCTGCATGGAGCCCAGGGGCGAGCGCATGTCGTGCACGAGCATGTGCACCAGGCTGTCCCGCTGGGCTTCGAGCTCCTGCAGTTGGGCGTTGTTGGCCTCGAGCTCACGGTTCTGGTGCTGCACCTTCCGCTGCAGTCGGGAGATGCGCAGGTGGGTCTGGACCCGGGCCTGGACCTCCTCGAAGTGGAAGGGCTTGGACACGTAGTCCACACCACCGGCGGAGAAGGCCCGCACCTTGTCTTCGGGGGCGTCCAGGGCCGAGATGAAGATCACGGGCACATCCGCCAGCTCCGGATCGGCCTCGAGCTGCCGGCACACTTCGTAGCCGTCCATCTCCGGCATCATGATGTCCAGCAGGATGAGGTCAGGGCGCGCGGCCCGCGCCGCTCGCAGGGCCATGCGTCCGCTGGGCACGGGGCGCACCCGGTGGCCCGCCTTCTTGAGCAACCCCGCCAGGAGCTGCAGGTTGGCCGGGGTGTCGTCCACGATCAGGATGTCGGCGGGTGTGTCTTGGGTCATTGAGAGTCCCCGTCGGGCTCGAGCAGAGCCAGGATAGCATCGTAGTCGTAGGCCTCGGCCAGCCGAATCAGCCCGGCCCCGCAGGAGGGCGTCAGGTCGGAGCTACCCTGGACCAGGAGCTGGAGGTGATCCTGGTCTGCGGCCAGGGCTGCATTTTCCAGGGCTGTGCGAAGTGCGGGGGGGAGATCGGCCATGGACGCCGGGCTGCACGGCTCTTCCTTGGGCTCCTCGGACGCCCCAGGGCCCTCGGCGTCGTGGGCGTAGCGGTACTCGAGGTCCAGCGCCTTGCGGATCAGCTCGAGCAGCTCGGGCTGCTGGAAGGGCTTGCGCAGCAGCCCATTGGCTCCAGCCGCCTTGACCTTGGCCAGGTCTTCGCTGAAGACCGACGCGGTGACGGCGAAGATGGGGACATCGCCACCCGCGGGGTTGGCTCGGATACGTCGCGTGGCCTCGTAGCCGTCCATCACCGGCATCCCCATGTCCATCAACACCAGGTCGGGCTGCAGGGTGTCGAAGGCCTCCACAGCTTGCTTGCCGTCGGCGGCTTCGGACATCTCGAAGCCCAGGCGGCCCAGGAGTTCGACGATCAGGCGGCGGTTGTCCCTGCGATCGTCGGCCACCAGCACGTGGGGAGCTGTGGTGCCTGGCGCCAGCCCCAGCACCTCGCGCTCGGGCACTTCGAGGGTATCGATGGCGGCCAGGGGCGGACCCAGGGGCAGGTCGAAGCGGAACAGACTGCCCACGCCCAGCTCGCTGCGCACGCTCAAGGTGCCCCCCATCATCTCCACGAAGCGATGGCTGATGGCCAGGCCCAGGCCCGTTCCTCCCTCGCTGCTGCGCACGCGGCTCTGCTCGAACTGGTGGAAGATGCGATCGAGGTCCTCGGCCGGGATACCCGCCCCGCTGTCCTCCACCTCTACCAGCAGTTGCCAGTCCTCGTCGCTTCCGGGGCCCCCGCCCACGCGCACGGCCACGCCGCCGCTGCTGGTGAACTTGACGGCGTTGGACATCAGGTTGATGAGCACCTGGCGCAGCTTGCCTTCGTCGCCGTGGACCCAGGCGGGCACGTCAGGGGCCAGCTCCACCAGCAGCTGCAGGCCTTTTTGGCTGGCCCTCATCTGGAACATCGAGCGCAGGTCGTCCACCAGGGTGGCCAGGTCGAAGTCGGCGAGCTGAAGCTCCAGGCGGCCCGCCTCGATCTTGGACATCTCGAGGACACCATTGATCAGCGCCAGCAGGTGCTCGCCGGCTCGGGTGATGGTGCCCAGGTGCTCGGCTTGCCGACCGCTGATCTCCGAATCTCGGGCCATGAGC
>CAZHIK010000246.1:0-10161 GCA_964532635.1 uncultured Enterobacterales bacterium | reverse complement strand
GCGGCCTGGCTGCGGGCGTAGTCGGCCTTGCGCTTGCGCACGCTCACGCGGACCTTGTACTCCTCGGACTCGCGCTCGAGGGTGGTGGAGGTCTGCTGCAAGGACAGATCGTCGCCGGCGTAGCGCTGGATGCGACGGGCCACCGAGCGGAGGGCGTTGGAGGCACCCTCGAAGTCGCCGTCGCGGTTCAACCGCGCCGCGTCCTGCATGGCCCGCGCGGCGTAGCGCTCGGCCACGAAGCGGTCCACCTCGACGTCGCGGGCCTGGCCACGGTTGGTGGCACGATCGGTGTACTGGACCCGGATCCGATCGAGCAGGCCACCAAGCACGGCGTCGCGGTCGTGGACGCGCAGGATGACCTCGATCTCGACCCCCTGGCGGCCCTTGGGGAAGCCCAGCTTGATGGGCAGGTCGAACAGCTGGCCCGAGACCAGATCCGGCAGGCGGACACGAGCCACGCCGTCGCCCACCTCGAGGTCGTAGGGACCGATGACCGAGATGGTGACCCCTGGCGGCAGCGCGACCTCCAACTCCACGCGGCGGGCCACCACCTCGAGGGTCTCGCCCAGCTCCTGGTCCATCAGGGCCGGGATGCGCTCGGCGTGCTCGATGTAGTGGAAGGCGCCGCCGCCAGCGTCGGCCATGCCGCCCAGCAGCTGCTCGTCGAAGTCGTGGCCCACGCCGAAGGTGGAGGTGGACACGCCGCGCTTGCGCAGCTCGGTGGCGTGGTGACACAGGGCGCCGGGGTCGACGATGCCCACATTCGCCAGACCGTCGGTGAGCAGCATGCAGCGGCCCACGGTCTCTTCAGAGAGGAAGGCCGCGACCTGACCGCAGCCGGTGAGCCAGCCTTCGCCCAGGTTCGTGGTGCCGCGGGGGCCGTAGCGGGCCAAGGCCGACAGAGCGCGACGGCGCGCGTCGGGGGTGGCGTGCTCGCTGGCGTGGACAAGCTCCACCTGCTGGTCGAAGACCACCAGGCAGAAACGATCGCGGTCGTCCAGCCGGCCGATGGCCTGCTGGACGGCCTGCTGCGCCAGGCGGAACTTACCCCCACCCATGGAGCCGGAGCGATCGAGCACGAAGGCGACGTTCACCGGCTGGCGCTGGTCGCGCGCGGGAGCCTCGGGGGCCTGGACCACCACCTTGACGTGGCGGTGACAGCCCCGGTGGGACGGGACGAAGCGGCGATCGATGGTGGTGCTGATGTTCATGATTCCTCCTTGTCGAAGATGTCTCGTGCGGCCTTGACCAGGCGCTGCACGCGCTTGTCCTGGCTGCGGGAGAGGGGTCGGCGGACGTGGAGCTCCACATCCGGTTCGAGGGTGACGCGCTCCCATGTGGTGCGCGTGACGGCTTGCTGGACCGCGGGGGCCGAGGCCTTGGATGCTACGCGAGCGGATGGAGCTGCCTTGGCCTTCCTCTTGCGCGGAGACGGCGCGGGCGCCGGACGCATCCCGGCCAGCACCTTCTGGACGTAGTCGGCCGCCGAGGTGGCCGCGGGCTCGGCCTGCTGAGTGGCCAGCAGCGCGCTGATCTCCGCGGCCGACATGGCCTCGATCCGACGGCGAATCTCGGCCAGGGGCAGGTGCTTGTCCTTCAACTCACGGATGAGCTGGAGGCGCTCGAGGTGTTCCTGGCTCCAGCGCACACCGCGCCCAGTGCCGGGAGAAGGTAGCAGGCCCTGGGTGACGTAGTAGCGGACCGTGCGCTCGGACACGCTCGCCGCCTCGCAGAGCTCGTTCAGGGTGTAGGTGGTGGTCTTCATGTCAAAAACCTTACACCCCTACGTTTTTGACATGAAGACCACCACCTACACCCTCCCAATCGTCGCCGTCGCCGTCGGCTGTAGCGCCGCCGCCAGCGACATTTCCGAGCCCCCCACCCCCTACGACATCGCCATCACGATCGACGATCTGACCTGGGTCGGCCCGCCTCATCCCGAAGGAAAGGTGGCCGCCAACCAGGCGATGATCCACACGCTGGGCGCCCACAACGCCACCGCCACGGTGTTCGTGAACTGCGATCGGGTCGAGCCGGAGCTGGGCATCCTCGAAGCCTGGCGAGACGCGGGCCACGAGCTGGCCAATCACCAGGCCGCCCACGACAACCTCAACACCACGCCCCCCGAGGTCTGGCTCGAGGGCGTGCGCCGCTGCGACAGCGAGCTGCGGGAGCTCACGGGCGCGCCCATCGCCCACTTCCGCTACCCCTACCTGTTCAACGGCCCCTCACCCGCGGTGCGAGACCAGGTGTTGAGCGTGCTCACCGGCGAGCTGGGCTACACCATCGGCCGGGTGAGCGTGGACAACCACGAGTGGAAGGTGGCGTCGTACTATGGTGAGGCCCTGCAGACCGGCGACCAAGCCAAGGCGGCGGCGCTGGCGGACTTCTACGTGGACCACATCGTCACCGGCGTCGCCAACTACCGAGCGGTGGCACAGCGCAAGCTGGGGCGGGACATCGACCACGTCCTGCTGCTGCACGCCAACGCCCTGAACGCCGACCACATGGACCGGATGCTCACCGCCCTCGAGGCCGACGGCGCCCGCTTCGTGCCCTCGAGCGACGCCCTGAAAGACCCGGTCTACGCCCTGCCCCAGGCCTACGAAGGAAAGTGGGGACTGTCCTGGCTGTACCGCATCGCACCACTGGACGACGAGCGGTGCTGGGACGAGGCCAGCTGGAAGGACCTCGAGGCGCGCTTCGGGAGCCCTACGCCGGCGGAGTGAACGCCCCGGTCCGGTAGTAGCCGTCCAGCAGTTCGTCCTTCTCGTGGAAGCGCTCGCGCAGCCACTCGGCCAGCTCATCCGCGCCCTCGGGCAGCGCGCCGATGGGGAAACGCCGCACGTGCATGTGGGCCCGCGGCGCGAGCCCCCGCGTGTACTGCCACAGGCTGGGCACGCCGCCTACGTAGCCGATGGTCACGTCGTAGACCGCGTCCAGGTGACCGCGCAGGCCCTGGATGGACGCCGAGAAGCCCTTGGGCCGCGGCACCAACACATGGCGGGGCTCCCGCAGCCCCCGCTCACGAGCGAAGGCCTGGGCTGCCGCCAGCTTGGCCGCGGTCAAGCGGGTGCCTTCGGAGAACGAGATGAGCCATATGGGCACCTTGCCATCGTTGATTCGCGCGAAGGTCTGACGGATGGTGTCGGCGTCGCTGGCCCAGTTGCGTGCGATGAAGATGCAGTCCAGGAAGAGCATGCCCCAGCCCACTCCGGGGACCCACGCCAGCTGCTTCTTGACGAAGTACTTCATGTCCCCCAGGCGCTGCTTGGCGATGGCCAGGAACATCAGGAAGGTGATGTCGGGCATGGCCTGGTGGTTGCACACCACCATGGCGTTCTCCCCGCTGGGCACATCGTCTCCCGTGATGACCACGTCGATCCCATGGGCCCAGCGGCCGCCGGCCACGCACAGGCCCCACCAGCGATCCGCGCAGGTGCGGTTGATGCGCCGGAACGCCGCGCGGGAGAACGGCCACACCAGCAGGCTGGCCATCTGCACCGCGTTGACCAGCAGCAGTGTGCAGAACAGCACCGACGCGAGGCACAGCCCGAACAGGGTGCTCTTCAGCCAGAGCAGCCCGGACATGGGGTCGCGCAGGGGGGACAGAGGCATGGAGGCTCCAGAGCGTGGACGCATAGACCTGTAGGTCGCGCCGCTCCCCCAGGGTACCCCAGACATGACACACGATGACATCCACAGCTGGAAGGCCCCCGCCTCCACCCGGGTTGTGTGAGTGAACCTGCCTGCTGCCCTCGGCCCGCAAGAGGCACCCTCCCTGGTGGCGACGACACTTTCTCCTGCTCCGTGGCCGAGGGCGCAGTCAGGACCCCTGGGGGAACCAAGGCACGAAGCGGTATACTCCTGCGAAACTCCAGGAGGCCCCGTGCGCACCACCCTGCTCTGCATCGCCCTGTCCCTCTCCGCCGGCCTGTTGGCCTGTGGCGACAAGACCGACGACACCGCCCCGGACACCACCGAGGGCGACACCGCCACCGACACCGACACCGACACCGACACCGACTGCGCCTCGGCGGCGCTGCAGGCCGTGGAGGCCATCGCCGGCACCTACGAAGGCAGCTGGACCATGTACGGCCTGGATGCGTCGGACGAGTCCACCGTGGCCATGACCTGGACCGACGTGTCCACCGCCACCGATCCCACCGCCGACGACACCCGAGCCTGGGCATCCGTGCTCGACATCATGGACACCGATCAGTACGGCCAGATGGAGTCCGAGTTCATCGAGGGCTACATGATCGAGGACGACTGCTCCGTGGGTGTTCGTTTCATGGAGATGGACGGCGTGGTCACCGAGATGCCCGAGATCGAGGATGGCCACTCCCAGTGGCAGACCGAGCTGAACACCAGCGAGCTGTGGTTCTACGAAAACGTCGACACCACCAACCTGGTGTCGGGCTACCACACCACCGACAAGCTGGTCAGCTACCCCGACGGCCTCGAGACCCACGAGGTCACCCGCACCACCCACATCGAGTACACCAGCGGGAGCGACACGGTGGTGGTGGACTTCGTGAGCATGGAAGGCTCCCACCAGAAGACCGAGTAGCCCCCGCATTGAGCCCGGAGCCCCCGTGGACCCGGTCAGCCTGACCATCGGCCTCGCCATCGCGTTCGCCTCTTCTGTGGTGGCCGTCACCGCGGTGGTGGCCGCCAACCAACGCAGCCACGACCACAAGCGGCGAGATGTGCAGCTGCGGGAGCTGGCGCAGGCCGAGGCCGGCGTGTTTCACGATGGCCGCATGGGCCAGCCCGGCACCGCGATGATCGAGCGTCCCGAGGGGCAGCTGCGGCTGCGACGCACCAACCTGACCGAAGCGGAGAACGCCTGGACGCTGGTGGTGGAGCTGGACCTCGACCTCCTGCTGCCGGGCCTCAGCCTGCGCCCGGGAGCCCAACAATACGGCCTCCCGGGCTTGCTGGCCGGGAAGGACATCACCATCGGCCACCCCAAGCTCGACCGAGACTACAAGATCCGCGGCCAGAACCCCAGGGTCGTAGGCGCTATGCTGGGGGGCATCGCGAGCCGTGAGCTGCTCCGTCTGGATGGTCAGCACAGCTGGGGAGCCCTGCGCGTCGATCTCGAGCCCCACCCCAAGGAGGGACGCAGCCGCCTGGTGGTGATGCGCAGCGAGTGGCCCACGCGTCCCCAGGGATTGCCCGAGCTGGTGGATGCCTGCTGCGCCCTGGGCCAAGCCCTGAAGAGCCGCTGGATGGAGCCCTGGCAGGCCCCCATTCGTCGCTGGGGGCTGGACCTGGATCGCCGCAGCGGGGGTCGCGAGCGCTGCATGCGTGGGATGATCGATGGCATCCCGGTGAAGGTGGCCGAGATCGCGGACCGGACCGCGCCAGCCACCGAGGTCCGGGTCGAGATAGCCACCATCACCGGCCTGCGGGTGGGCACCAAGGATTACGCCAGGAGCGCAGGCTGGCTCCCCCTCTGTGCCCCCCTGGGCAACCCGGTGCTCGACATGCTGATCGCCGCCAAAGCACCCGATGGCGAGCGCCTGCGCACCCTGCTTGCCGACGAGGAGATCACGGGCCTGCTGCTCGAGGTGGTCCACGCCTTCCCTGGCTCCGAGGTGGACCAGCAGGGGGTGAAGCTGATGATTCCCGGTCACGCCCCCACCGAGCTCGAGGGCCCCATCGAGCACGCCCTGACCCTGGCCCTGGCCCTCCGCGAACGCCTGCAAGGCCCCCCGAAGGGCGGGGCGTCAGCCCCGGGATAGGGGGAACGCTACCCCGGAGGTCCCGTGGACCATGCGATGACCTTGCCCCGCTGCAACCCGGTCGCCCGCGTGGTCGGCAAGCTCCTCTGCTGGATCACCGGCTGGCGATTGGTGGGTGGACTCCCCCAGGTGTCCAAGGCGGTGCTCATCGCCGCACCCCACACCAGCAACTGGGACATCGTCTACGCCCTGATGGCCGGCTGGAGTCACGGCGTGAGCTTCCACTGGCTGGTCAAGTCCGACCACATCGAAGGAATCATGGGTCGGCTGCTGTCGGCGCTCAACGCTGTGCCAGTGGATCGCTCCGCCCCCCAGGGCCTGGTGGGTCAGGCTGTGCAGCGCTTCGCCGACGCCGAGCGCCTGCTGCTCATGGTCCCCGCAGCGGGCACCCGCAGCCGCCGGGAGTACTGGAAGTCGGGCTTCTACTGGATGGCCAAGGAAGCGGGAGTGCCCATCTGCATGGGGTTTCTGGACTACGCCACCAAGCGCGCCTGCATCGGGAAGCTGCTGTGGCCCAGCGAAGACCTGCGGGCCGACATGGATGAGGTCCGCGCCGCCTACGAGGGGATCCAGGGCAAGTTCCCCGACAAGGTCAGCCGCATCCGGCTGAGGGCCGAAGATCAGAAGTAGGCCGATGTAGGGGCGGGGTTCATCCCCGCCCGCACGGCGCGCAGCGTCAGAACTTGCGCCCACCTGAACGCTTGCGCCCACCGCCTCCAAAGCGACGCCCGCTGCTGCGCCGCTTGCGGCCGAAGGAGCTGCCGCTGGAGCGGCGGCTGGAGCTGCCGAAGCTCGAGCGCTTCTTGCGGCTGGAGCTGCCGAAGCTGCCGAAGCTCGGGCTGCTGGTACGACGCCTCGAACGGGCGGCGCGCTCCTGCTCCTCGCGCCTGCGGCGCTCTCGCTCCCGCTGGCGTGCACGGCGGCGGCGCTCCTCTTCGGCCCTGCGCTCCGCCTCGATGCGGGCCTGCTCGGCCCGGTAGGCGGCGCGTGCGGCCGCGACCCCCGCCCCCCAGGCGGACATCACGGCCTTGGCACGGTCCCGACGCTCGGCCCAGTCTGCGGGGACCGCGGTGGTCCACTTGGCCTCGAGGGCCCGGCGCTGGGCGTCGCCTTCGGCCAGCCGATCCTCGCCGCCGAACGCGCCGAAGCCAGCCAGGGTCTGCAGGGACCTGCGCCTGAAGTCGCTCATCGACGTCAGGGCGTGCACCGCTTCGAGCCGGGCCTGCTCGAGGGCCACCAGCGCCGCGGTCAGCTCACCCAGATCAACCACCGCCTGGCCGTGCTCCTCGAGGGCCTGCTCCGCCAGGCCCTCGGCCTCGACGTGCCGGCGCTCGCCGAGCCTCGCGCGGGACTGCAGCGCCGCCTGCCGGCACTGCTCGAGGTCGTCGCGTGCCTCGCCCACCTCCACCCAGGCCTGGGCCAGCGACTCCGCGTTGTGCTGCCCGGCCAGCGCCTTGGCCCTGTCACGGCTGGAGCCGTAGTCGCGCTCCAGCTCGGCCAGCTTGGCCTCGGCCTGCTCCACCAGACCCGGGGCCCGCTCCACGGAAGCCAGCAGCCGACCCTTGCGCTCCACCCACGCATCGCACGCGAGCTCGAGCTCGCCTAGTGTGTCCTCGAAGACGTCGAAGTCCGCCTCCACTCGAGCGTGGGCGATGTCTCGCAGCTGTGTCAGCAGGGTGTCGGCCTGAAGCTGCAGCGGCGCGGGGTCGCGCTCGGGATCGCCCACCACGGTATCGAGTCCTTCGACCGATGGTTCCTCGGCCTTGGCACGGAGCTCCGAGGCCAGGCCAAGCCCTTCGATCAGCGCCGAGACCACGGCTTCCAGCTCGTCGTCCAGCTCGATCTCTTCCTCGAGGGCATCGAGGTAGGCCGCGGGATCTTCCCGTCGCAGGGCATCCAGCTCCGCCCAGCAAGCTTCCGGGTCCTCGAGCAGAGGATGCTCATCGACCCAGATCTGGGGCAGGCCTGCGGCCTCGAGCTTGGCGAGCATGGTCTCCAGATCGTCCCGAGCGAGATCGGTGCTGGCCTTGTGCAGGGAGGCCTCCACCGCGTCGAGCACCCGCTTCCAGCCGGTGCGGGCGGTGGCAAAGCGCTCCTCGAGGCCCTCCATGAAGACCGCTGGCTCGACCTCGAGCACCTGGTCGGGCAACGGGAACAGCCGATCCTGGGTCTGCTCGGTGCGGATCTCGAGCCGCCCCTCGAGGCGCTCCACGGCGTCGAGCCACGCCTGGCGGCCGAAGTAGCCGGCATCCACATCAGCCTCGCACTCGTCCACGTGGCGCCGCAGGCCCGCCAGGCCCACCTGGATCTCGTCCAGGGTGCGGCTGACCTCTTCCACCAAGGCCGTGGTCACCGGGCCCTTGACCCGGAGCTCCACGATGCGGTCTCGCAGCTCCACGTCGATGCGGAAGTCGGCGAAGGCGTTGTCGGCGGCATCGAGCTGCGCCCGCAGCCGCGCTGCGGCCTCGTCGAAGCGGCGTCGGGCCCCCCGCGCAGCGAAGCGGAAGATGCCCACGAGCACCAGCACCAGCAGCCCGCCCAGGCCCGCCCCACCCCAGCGGACCACGCGGCCCATGGTGGCCTTCATCTCCTCGCGCTGCCGCTCGGCTTCGATGCGGTCGACCTCGGCCTGAGCGGCGGCCGCAGCCTCGACCTCGGCCTGGGCCGCTCGGCGAGCCAACTCCTTCGAGATGTAACCGTCCAACCCGGTCACCAGGGCAGCCAGACCACCGTCGTAGTCCTGGGCCTGGGCCTTGGGCATGAAGTGGGTGTCGATGACAGGCAGCAGCGCTTCGTTGTGCAGGCCCAGCTCCGAGTCCCAGCGCGAGCCGGTGATCACCCGCACCTCGCGGTCGTCCATGGCCAGCAGCACCAGGGAGCCTTCGACTCCGTCGAGGCCTCCCTCGACCGGTGTCTCGAGCATCCCCGCAGCGGTGCGCCACTCTGCCCACAGCGCCTCGATGGCGTCTTCGGTCTCGGACTCGTGGCCCGGCTCGATGCTGCCGTCGATGACCTGCTCGTAGATGGCCACGTAGACCGGGTGCTCGGTCTGGCTGGCGGCCTGCTTCACCTGCTGGGTGGGGAAGCGAAAGTCGGCGGGCACCAGGTAGACCTGCTGACCGGGCACATAGGCGGGCAGCTCGAGGGCGGCGGTCGCGCGGCTCCAGGTGGCGGCGACCAGGCAGGTGAGGGCGAGGGCATGGCGCATGAGACCTCCAGAACCAGAGCCTATCCCGCCCCGGACAAGTGCCGGCTACCTCACAGTCCGGACGGTGCACCGTTGCCCCGGGGGCGCTCCGCGCAGAAGCTCGGTGCGTCGAACTTCCCGAACCGGAGGCCTCACGTGAGCACCGACATCGCAGCACTCCTCGGCGAAGACACCGCCTTCCTGCTCGATCACCAGAGCACTACCATCCCCGCCAGCGACCTGCACCTGCCCGGCCCTGACTTCATCGAGCGCGTCTTCCTGGACAGCGACCGGCCCGTGCACCAGGGCATCGAGCACAGCGGCGGCGCCAGCTTCGCCCCCAATCCCCGGTACTTCGACCCAGCCAACATCGTGGAGCTGAGCCTCGAGGCGGGCTGCAACGGCGTGGCTTCCACCCTGGGGGTGCTCGCCGCGGTCTCTCGCAAGTACGCCCACCGCATCCCCTTCATCGTCAAGCTCAACCACAACGAGCTGCTGAGCTACCCCAACAGCTTCGACCAGATCATGTTCGCCAGCGTGGACCAGGCCTACGAGCTGGGCGCCGCGGGCGTGGGCGCCACTATCTACTTCGGCAGCTCCGAGAGCGGTCGCCAGATCCTGGAGGTCGCGCGGGCCTTCGAACGCGCCCATGAGCTGGGCATGTTCACCATCCTGTGGTGCTACCTGCGCAACAGCGCGTTCGAGAAGGACGGCGTCGACCACCACGCCTCCGCCGACGTCACCGGCCAGGCCAACCACATCGGCGTGACCATCAAGGCCGACATCATCAAGCAGAAGCTGCCCACCTCGAACGGCGGCTACCCGGCCATCGGCTTCGGCAAGACCCATCCCAGGGTCTACAGCGACCTGTCCAGCGAACACCCCCTCGACCTGTGCCGCTACCAGGTGGCCAACAACTAGACGGGCCGCGCGGGCCTGATCAACTCCGGCGGCGCCAGCGGGAAGAACGACCTGGCGGCGGCGGCCCGCACCGCCGTGATCAACAAGCGTGCGGGGGGCTCGGGTCTCATCCTGGGCCGCAAGGCCTTCCAGAAGCCCGTGGCCGAGGGGGTGCGGATCATCAACACGGTGCAGGATGTCTACCTCGATCCGAGCATCACGGTGGCCTGAGCCTCACCACAGCCCGTCCACTTTCCCCAGGGAGAGGGGCTAGCAGCGTGCGGTAGATCGCCTTCCCGCGCGTAGCGCTGGCACGGCCAG
>CAZHIK010000245.1:6387-10174 GCA_964532635.1 uncultured Enterobacterales bacterium | reverse complement strand
GTAGTGGTCTTGACGATCTACGTGGTGGTGCGCCTGCGCACCGACGAGCCGCCCTCACCTCCTCCCGAGACCACCGAGCCCGATCCTCCTCCCGAGCGCAGCACCCGGCCTGTGGAAGAGGACCGCGAGGGCCTGGTGGGGCCCGGCAGCATCCGCGATGCGCTGCCCCGGTACCGCGCCTGCTACACCGAGGTCGGGGCCAGCGAGGGCTGGGAACCCAGCCTCACCCTGGTCTTCACCGTTGCGGTGGACCCCGAGGCCCCACGCCGCCTGGCCCGGGTGAGCCAGGTGCGGGTGCAGCGCCCCGACGAGATCCTCACCCCCGAGGCCACCCCCTTCGAGTCCTGCCTGCACGAGGCCGTGGCCGGCGTCGAGCTGATCGCCCCCGGCGGCCGGGACCAGCTGAACATCCCCATGCGCCTCGAGCTGGGGCCGTAGCGTTCAGTCCTCGAGCAGCTCCGCGAGGAACGGCGCCGCCTCCTCCGCCGCCACCCGGTGGCCACGGGGGGTCCAGTGGCCGTCCTGGGCGTAGTACAGGGGCGGCTCGCCATCGGCGGCGCGCAGGGCGGGGGTGAGATCCAGGGTGGGGGCGTGCTGCTCGGCGACCCGCACGGAGCGGTCGATGGCGACCTGGAGATCCCAGCCCTCCATGGTGGGCCAGGCCTCGATGGCCGCCTGGCGGCCCGCGGCCGTGGCCTCGACCTGACTGGTGAAGATCAACACGGCGAAGTCGGCACCCTCGGCCTCGCACTCACGGGCCATGTCGGCCAGGGCGGCGTCGGTATAGGCCCAGGCCTCCTCCCAGATCGGACCGCCCGCGGGATCGTGAACCCGCAGGTCCACAGGCATACCCCCACCCCGCTCGAGGCGATCCCGAGCGATCTGGCGCTCGGCCACCGTCCGGGCCAGCAAGCGCCAGGCATGGCTCACCCGCCAAAGCCCCGGCACCAGCCAGGACGATCCCCACTCGGTCCGGGAGTCCGTGAACGCCATGCCCTGCTCGGTGGGCCGGAAGAAGATCTTGTCTTCCTTGGGATCCAGCAGGGGATGGTTGTTGAACACGTCGTTGGAGACCAGCATCCCGAGCACGATCAGCTGCGCGCCCAGGCCCCTGGCGAGATCGCTCAGCACCGAGAGCTCATGGGCCGTGCCCGCTCCCGGCACCCCCATGGAGATCACGTGGACCGGGCCGCCCCGCTCGGCCGCCAGGGCTTCTTCGAGGACCCGCCCGAAGCCCTCCTCCAGCTCCACCTGGGCCGCCTCCACGAAGGAGTCGCCCAGGACGATGACCCGGGGGATGTCGGGATCGTGGGGCCTCCACTCCTGGTCCACCCAACGATGGGAGTTGACGTGCACCTGGACCGAGAACTCGTCGCTGACGTTGGGATGCACTCCGGGCTCTCGGAACTTGCCACGCTGCATTCGCTGCCAGGTCGTGACGTTGGGTGCCTGGGGCCGCACGATGCGCACTCCAAGCTCCACGGCCCCCAGGGCCAGCACCGTGGCGCCGAGCGCCAGCAGCAGGCGGTTCCGAAGCCGGGAGCGGCTCATGGCTGGACGCCGAGGCGCTGCCACGTGCCCTGATCGAGCTTCTCCCGGGTGATGCGGTCCCGGTTGGAAAGCACCCAGTCGAGCTGATCGTGCTCGAGCACGTCGGCCAGCTGGGTGGTCAGCTCCATGGATTCGGTGTTCCAGGCGTGGCGAGCATTGCGCAGGTCCAGCAGGGCGCGGTGCTGATCCGCGATGGCGGCCAGGGCGGCCTGGACCTCGGGGCTGTGCTGCGCGCCGCCGGAGCGCGCCATGGTGTCGAGCACCTGCTCGAGGGGCGCCTGGAGCAGGCGCTGGCCGGCGGCGTCGGGGGCCATAGCGCCCGGGCAGCTGGTACCACCGGAAGCGGAGACGCCCAGGGACGCCGGGGAGAACACCGGCACACGCTCGAGCCCACCCGCCGGACCCGCTGTGGGAGCGAAGAGGAGCACCAGCTGCCAGCTGATCAGGGCGACCAGCGCCAGCGCCAGGCCGATGGGAAGCACGCTCTTCATCGCGCCCCACCACCCGGCGGGAGGGTGCGGGCCAGCGCCTCGCGCTGCTCGGGCCCCAGCGCCAGGATCAGCTGGTGCCGCGCACAGGCGAGCTGGTCCGCCATGCGCCGCATCTCGTGCTCACTGCGCTCGAGCTCTCCCCGCACCTGGTGCAGGCGCTCGAGGATGGGCTGCAGCTCGGTCTGCTGCTCGGGATCCAATGCCAGCTCGGGCTCGCCCCCGAGGTGGGCCAGCCCCACCGTGAAGTCGTCCACGCTCATGGTGGGCCCCAACCAGGCGCTGCGCCCCAGGCGCTGGGCGAGCCGGTTGCCCAGGTGGTCCATCTCGCCACCCTCGGTGTCCGGGAGCAGCAGCAGCCCAGCTTCGATGAGATCCCGCTCCACCTGGGCGCCAGTCAGCGGCATCATGGGCAGCAGCACCCAGACCGGCCCCTCGGAATCCGAAGCCCCTGGCCGCACCAGCAGCAGGCCCAGCTGCAGCCCAACCAGGGCCGCGACGAGCAACCACCAGGCGGACACGGAGGGGGCGGAGGCGGGCTTCATGGCCCCGGACGATATCACGCAGCGCGGCGTTCAGGCCTGGGGCTCTCCCCGCACCACCTTGCCCCTGGCCAGGAACGCTGGCAGCCCCAGCAGCCCCCAGACCACCACCCACACACGCCAGCTCAAGAAGATGGCGGCGCCCCCGGTGACCACCTGGCCGTCCACGGTCCACAGCTCGAGGAGGGTGGCCAGCGCCGCCTCGCCCACCCCCAGGCCCCCACCGGGCACCGGCACGGTGTTGATGATCATGGCCAGGGGAGCCACCGCGAAGATCTGAACCAGGCTGGGCATCACCTCGAGGGGCAGGGAGCGCGCCAGCACGAACAGGGCCAGCATCGTGAAGCTCTGGCTCACCATGGACAGCAGCCAGAGCGCGAGCATCAGGGGCAGCCGGTGGCGCACCATCAGCAGGGCGTCGACGAAGCGCATGAAGGGTTCACCCAGGGGCAGCCGGGTGCGCACGAGGTCGGCGAGCGGACGACCGGGCAGGCAGGCAGGCAGCACCAGGGCGGCCGCGAGGGCTGCGAGCACATCGATCCCCAGCACCAGGGCCACCCGACCCCGCATCAGCGCGCCCGGATCCGCAGGCTCCACCAAGGCCCAGCCCCCCTCTCCCACCAGGCCCACCAACACCGCCCCCAAGGTGGCGGACAGCGCGACCCAGACCAGCACACCGGCCCAACGACTGCGGGCCATGGCCACCACACCCACCACGCCACAGAAGGCGCTGCCCCCCAGCACCAGCAGCGTGACGAGGACCAGCCCCTGCAGGGGTGCGGCGTCCCCCACGTGGCCAAAGGCGAACAGCAGGGCCAGGCCGCCGATGGAGAGGATGGACAGCAGCGCGATGGCCCGGTCGAGCAGCACCGCCGCCAGGACCCGGGCCGCGCGGCCGGTGGCGTGGGCCAGGTAGCCCAGCTTGACCACGTCACCGCCCATGGAGCCCAAGGTGAAGGTGTTGAAGAAGGCACCGATGAAGCCGATCCGGAACACCTCCATCAAGGGTAAGGGGCAGTCCAGGGCCTTCAAGAACCATGACAGGCGGTAGAAGGTGATCAGGAAGGGCACCAGGGTGATCAGGGCGCCACCGACCACCCAGGGCAGCGCCTGGCGGTCGAAGCGAAGATCCGAAGCGTCCAGCCGACCCGACGCGATCAGCCAGGCCAAAGCACCCACCACCACCGCCAGCTTGATGGCGCGCAC
>CAZHIK010000245.1:0-6377 GCA_964532635.1 uncultured Enterobacterales bacterium | reverse complement strand
GCACCACCCAGGTCCGCAGGGTGGCGGGGGCGGGGGCGCTGGGTGCGGTGGGAACGGTGCTCACGAGCCTCCTGTTCCGCGGCTTATCACGGCCCGAACCCGCCCCGGGGCTCGATGGAATAGATGGTCGTATGCCCCACACCACCTCAGGCTCGAAGCGCCGGACCCAGCTCGCTGCCCTGGTCCTGGCTCTGCTGCTGGCCGCGCCCGCGGCCCGCGCCGCGCTGCCCGAGCTGCCCCCGGACTTCCCGCTCTCTCCGGTCACCTGGGGGGGCCTCGGAGGGGCGGGTTCCCAGGACGCCTGCCCGGAGCTGGCGCACCATCCGGTGATCCTGGTGCACGGCGACGGCGACGGCCCCGAGACCTGGTCCGAGGGCGACGGGGGCGGCGTGGCGGGCGCCCTGGCAGAGGCCGGCTTCGGCCCCTGCGAGATCTGGGCCGTCCGGCTGGGCCAGGCCGGCACGCCCATGCGCTCCCTCGAGGAGCTCACCGACGATCTGGCGTTCTTCATCGGCTCGGTCATGGCCTACACCGGTGCCCCCAAGGTCCAGCTGCTGGCCCAGGGCTCCGGCGCGGCCGTGGCCCACACCACCCTGGCCAAGTACCGCCTGCACGCCCAGGTCCACAGCGCCGTCTACCTCGACGCCCCCTTCCAGGGGATTCCAGGCTGCGACGTCGACGACTGCTTCGCTGGCGAGATCCGCTGCTGCACCCTGGCCCCGGGCTCCCTGATGCTGCGCCGGGCCCTGCTGCCCCTCGAGGCCCCCTTCGCGCGGCACTGGGATCCCGACCAGGGCCGAATGGGCCACCTGCGCTATCTCAGCTTGGGCGCGGGTCCGTCGGTCGCGCTGGCGGACCGCTCACCCATGCAGGGCGGCTGGATGCTCGATGGCGCGGCCAACCTCGGCTTCCCGCAGCTGGCCACCGAGCCCCTCCACCGGGTCGAGCCCGCGTGGCGGGTGGTCGTCCAGGCCCTCAGCGACGCCGCCCAGGCCTGCACCCCGGTCTTCGACCACGACGGCGACGGCTTCTGCGCTGCCGACAAGGGCGGCGCCGACTGCGATGACGGCGACCCGAGCGTCCACCCCGGCGCCGACGAGGTCGAGGCCGACGGCATCGATCAGAACTGCAACGGCCACGACGTCGACCGCCGCTTCCCCGGCTGGGCCTGCGAGCGCCCCATGGGAGACCAGGAAGCCCCTCCCCTGCCGCCCGCGCCGCCGCCCCCCACGCCGCAGCCGGAGCCGCCCACCGACACCGCCTGGCTGTGGGCCGTGGTGCTGCTGGCCCTGCTGCTGCTCACCGGCGGGGTGATGCTCCTGCGCACCCGCCGGGATCCCCGGGCCGGCATCCTGCTGCTGGCGCTTCCCGGGCTGGGGCTCGCCGCCCTGCAGGTGCGCGCTGGCCCTCCCCGGGTGGCTCCCCTGCCCCCCCTCCCCGCCGAGCTGCGCCTCGGGGCGCTGTTCCAGTCCGACGGCGCCGACATCGACGCGGCCCTGGCCCGCTGCCAGCAGCGCCAACCCTTCGCCGAGCCCATGCCCGACCGCCACCCCCACGCCGCGCCTCCGGGTCCACACGTCCGCGACCTGGGCTTCCACGCACCTTCCGAGCTGGACCAGCCCCTGGCCAGCACCTTGGCGATGATGGAGCGGGAACACCGGGCCTGCGCGAAGCTCGAGACCACCGGTGGCCCGGTGCTCCTGATCCCCTTCGAGGGTGCACCCGAGGCACTCTGGTCGACTGCGCAGCAGCAGACCTGGCTGGAGCGCCAGGAGCGGCTCGCCGGCGCTGCGACGCTGCTGGGCGCCACCGTGCCCACAAACGTAGAAGGCCGCGGCCTGGACGCGGGCGAGCGCGGCGCGGGCCCAGCGCCCATCGACACCAGGGAGATCGCGGCCGGTGTGTACTGGGTGGGCTCCCGCAAGCACGGTAGCTACCGCCCAGCGCAGCTCACAGCAGCACGGGTGGACGCCCAGCCCGTGAGCGAGGCCAGCTTCCAGGCCTTCATCGAGGCCGCCGACTACCAGCCCGGCGCCCGCACCGCTCCCCCAGCCGACGGGCCGGCCGTGTGGGTCGATCTGGCCGACGCCCAGGCCTACTGCGCCTGGGTCGGGGGCGCGGTCCCCAGCGCCGAGCTGTGGGAGGCCGTCGAGGCGGAGGCTCCGGGCGAACTCACCGAGTGGAGCACAACGGCCTGGGACGCCCACCGCGTCCACCAACTGGGCGTCCCCGCCCCAGCGGCCACCCCCTGGAACGGCCGCACCGGCCGCCTGGGCTTCCGCTGCGCCTACGCCAGCCCCTGATCCTCGATGGGCAACAGGGCCCACATCCCGAAGGGGTTGTGGAAGGGATCATCGGCCGCGAAGTGCTCGCAGGGCTGGTGCTGCAGCTCGAAGACCGGGGCATCCTCTGCCGCTGCGAAGGTCTGGCCGCTCTCCAGCTCGGGCTCCTCGGCCGCCAGGTACAGGGTGAAGCTCTCGAGCAGATCCACCGCCTGCTCTGGAGCCAGCCCGGGGGGCACCACCGCGTCGGGCAGTCCCAGGTTGTGCATCCCGCAGGTGAAGAAGCCCCGACCGGGTTCCCCCACGAAGGCCAGGTAGGCCGCCAGCAGCGCCCCCACGTCGTGGGCGTCGCCGGTCATGGCCCGCCAGGTCTCGACCCCGTGGGCCACACCGGCGCTCTCCACCTTGACCCCCAGTCCGCCGGCACGCAGCAGGGCCTCGGCGAAGATCATGGCGCGCCGCGCCGACTGCAGGCTGCCGCCGTCCGGATCGATCAGGAAGACGTGACCGGGGGCGTCGTCGATGGCTTGGAGCTCGGCCTGGCTCAGGGCGCCGCGACCTGCCACCTCGAAGGCCCGGGCCAGCTCGAGGGCGCGTTCGTGCCACTCGAACTGCAGCGCGTCCTCGGTGACGAGCTCCACCATCAGCTGGCCGGCGGCCAGGAAGCGGGGGCCGTCCTCGCCTCGCAGCTCCACCAGAGCCCGCATCAGCTCATCGCGGTTGGGCCAGGGACCAGGGATGCAGAGCACGCAGTCGATGTTCATGGGGCCTCCGGGGGTGGGGTTGAAGCTAACCTCGCTCGCCCTCGAGCTGGGGTGGTTCCCCCGGACCGCATCGTGGCCGCGCTCCACACCCCTCTGGTATCCTGTGATCGTCACTCCCCGGGGTCCCCATGTCCAGCACCGCCCTGCTGCTGATCGCCAGCTTGGCCCACGGAGCCGAGCACTTCGAAGGCTACGGCTTCTACATCGGCGACCCCCACCTGCACACCGGGGCCAGCGGCGACGCGGGGAGCACCGACCTGGGCGTCTGCGAGGGCACCTGCGGTGCCGCCGCCGAGATGGCCGCCAACGCTCGCGCCAACGACCTGGACTGGCTGTCGGTCACCGACCACACCAACGGCGCCTGGGCTCCCCAGCAGCAGGCCTACGCCTTCGTTCACCAGATCGTGCTCGAAGCACATGATCCCGAAGACGGCTTCGTGACGCTACCCGGGGCTGAGCTGTGGTTCCAGACCGGGTCCAGCCCAGCGGGCCACAAGAACCTGTATTTCGGCGCGAGCAACGAGCTGCTTGCCGAGCTGAGCGTCGACGACACCCGCTGGGACGGTGACGGCATCCAGATGGACGACTGCGACGCCATCTGGAGCTGGATGGCGGAGCTGGAGGCCGCCTGGGGCCCCGTGATGCTCCTGCCCCACCACACCGGGATGCCCCAGGGCATGGGCACCGACTGGCGCTGTCACGAGGGCGAGGAAGCCGCACGCTTCGCCCCCGCAGTGGAGGTCTACTCCCGACACGGCAGCAGCATGGCCTGCCCCTCCGACTACGATCCCCTCTGGTCAGGCTGCGAGCCCTCCAACGTCGTGCCCACCGCCCTGGATCCCCTCGAGCACGGCCTGCGCCTCACCATCATCGCCGGCTCCGACGCCCACGACACCCTGCCGGGCAACATCTGCGCCCACGACACCGAGATGCCGCCCCACCCCTACGGCGGTGGCCTGACCGTGGCCGTGATCCCCGACGACCAGGACTTCGACCGCAGCACCCTGTTCGAGGCCATCCGCCAGGGCGACACCTACGCCACCACCGGGCCCCTGCTGCCCGTGATCGTGGAGTACAGCGCCGACGGCGAGATCCTGGGGGGCATGGGGGACGATCTCGTCGTGCCCTGGGGTGCCGACCTCGGGGTGGAGCTGCGCTTCCCCTCCGAGCGAGCCGAGATGGTCACCCAGGTGCTGCTGCTCACCCCGGGGGATCCCCTGACGATGCAGGACCAGGGTGGGGGCAGCTGGAGCCTCGACGTCACCGCCGAGGACGTCCCCCACTGGCTGCTGCCCCAGGTGCGGGTGGACGGCGAGGCCTGGTACGACGAGCCCTGCGAGGACGCGGGCGAGGACTACACCGAGTACCTGTGGATCTCCCCCAGCTGGCCCAGCGTGGCTCCCCGAGACACCGCCCCCCCAGACGACACGGAGCCCCCGATCGACTCGGAGGATCCGAGCGACAGCGACTGCGACAACGGGATCGATGGCGAAGAGCCCGACGATGGCTGTGGCTCCAGCTGCGGCTGGGGCGGAGCGGGCCCCGCCGCCGGACTGCTGCTGGCCCTCCTGGGGCTGCCCTGGGTGATACGGCGCAGGAGCTAGGCCCGCTCGGCCTCGCTCTGGGCGCGGTTTCGGCGGTGCTGGCGGTGGTGGAGCCAGGCACCGAAGAACAGCAGGACGAGCCCGACCATGCTGCCGGCTCCCATCACCATCGCGCCGAAGCCCCAGGCGAGCCAGGCCAGCAGCGCACCTCCCACAGCGCGCCTGGGCCGCTGATGCCAGGGGCGCAGCCAGTGCGCCAGGACCAGGCCCGCCACGCCGAGCACCAGGAAGACCACCACACCGATCCACCATGAACCCGGGCGCTCCGCAGCCGCCAGGCTGGACGGCGCAGCGCCAACTCCAACGCCCCCCATGAGCAGCCCAAGGGCGGCCGCCGCCACCCCCACGCCGTGCCCGAGGCGGCGCGGGAGGGAGTCGGGATGTTCGGGGGCCGTCATGGCCGCAGCATACACCGACGGGCAGCACCGCTATACTCCCACCGACGCACGCCAGGAAGCCCCATGTCCCCCACCGCCCTGCTGCTGCTGACCAGCCTGGCCACCGGGGCCGAGCACTTCGAGGGCCTGGGCTTCTACATCGGTGATCCCCACGTTCACACCGGCGCCAGCGGTGACGCGGCCTCCACGGATATCGGGACCTGCGACGGCACCTGCGGCGCTGTGGCCGAGCTGGTGGACACCGCCCGCGGCAACGGCCTGGACTGGATCTCCGTCACTGACCACGTCAACGGCGCCTGGGCCCCAGACCCGCTGATCTTCGCCCACGTCCACGGCGTTGTGCTGGCAGCTCACGATCCCGACGGCGGCTTCGTCACCCTGCCAGGGGCCGAGCTGTGGTTCGAGGAGAGCTCGGGCCAGCTGGGACACAAGAACCTGTACTTCAGCGCCACCAACGAACGGCTGGCGGAGCTGCAGCTCGATGACACGCGCTTCGCGGACGAAGACATCGCAATAGGAAGCTGCGAGGCCATCTGGTCCTGGATGGAGCAGGTCGAGGCGACCTGGGGTGACGTGCTGCTCATCCCACACCACCCGGGGATGCCTGACAACATGGGCACCGACTGGCGCTGCCACGGCGACGAGCTGGCGGCTCACTTCGCCCCAGCGGTGGAGGTCTACTCCCGCCACGGCAACAGCATGGAGTGCCCTTCGGTCTACGATCCACTCTGGCGGGGTTGCGATCCCAACCTCGTGGCGATGGCGGCCATCGATCCGCTGCAGCACGACCTGCAGCTGTCTCTCATCGCAGGCACCGACGCCCACGACACCCTGCCCGGCAACGTCTGCGCCCACGACACCGAGATGCCGGAACACCCCTACGGTGGTGGCCTGACGGTGGCCGTGATCTCCGAAGACCAGAGCTTCGACCGCACCACCCTGTTCAACGCCATCCGGCGGGGCGACACCTACGCCAGCTCCGGCCCCCTGCTGCCCGCCATTGTGGAGTACGGCGCCGCTGGCGAAGAGCTGGGAGGCATGGGGGACAGGCTGGCGCTCCCAGCGAACGAGGGGCTCGAGGCTCGGCTGCGGGTTCCCACCGAGCACGCCGACTCCGTCACCCAGGTGGTGCTGCTGACCCCCGAGGAGCCGATCTACATGGAGGAGGAGGGCGAGGGCAGCTGGAGCGCCGCGATCGACGCCGACGTCATGCCCACCTGGTTGCTCCCCCGCGTGGAGATCGATGGCGCGCTGTGGCACGAGGGGCCCTGCGAGGACGCCGGCGAAGACGACCTCGAGTACCTCTGGCTCTCCCCCAGCTGGCCCAGG
>CAZHIK010000244.1:0-10234 GCA_964532635.1 uncultured Enterobacterales bacterium | reverse complement strand
ATGAACAGCCTGAGGGTGGGCTCGCTCATCTCGATTTCCTCCCGGAAGCCGCTCCGACCCTACCACATGGTGGACATGGGAACGGGACCCTCGGCAGCCCTTCCGCGTCCTGCTATCTTCGCTTCCCCGAGCGAGGACCGGACCATGCCCGACCATCCCGATCCCCATTTTGGCAAGGCCTTGCCAAACTCCGATGCCAACGCCGGCCTGGCGGGGGAGCTGAGCCAGCTGGCTGGTGGCGACCTGGCCGAGATCGAGGTCGACACGGCTCTGCTGTCCAGCTGGAACGAGGCCATCACGGCATCGTCCCGCAACAGCTACCAGCATCGCATCCTGCTGGGCCTGGCCATCGATCGGCTGCGGCCGGAGCACGGCAAGGTGGGCGAGTTCCACGCGGCCATGGGCGAGGCGCTCAACCGCTCGGATCGCTGGATCAGGGCCACTGTGCGGGTCAGCGGCTCCATCCGCACGGCGTTCTCCGAGGGTGTGCCCCTGCCGCTGGAGCTGTGCGATCTGAGCTGGGGCGCCATCCCGCGGGCCATCGACAACATCCGCGAGGGCCTGCCCCTGGACCACAAGCCCGAGAAGCCTCCCATCGAGGGGGATCCCGAGCGCCAGGCCGCGGGGGTGGCCAGAGCCCTGCGCAAGCTGATGGACGCCCTCGAGGTGGTGGAGGACGCCGACCAGCGAGCCGATCTGGCCGCCGAGGCGATCCTCGAGCTTCGCGCCCACACCGGCGACCGTCGTCCGGATCCGCCCCGCGGTCGCGGCGGGCGAGGGCATCGCCCCTATCGCCCCCGCCGGCGTCCCAAGCCCACCCGAAGGCGCGGCAGGGTGCTGTCTTGAGCCGGCTGGTCGTCACCGTCGGCGACATCACTCGGCTGGAGGTGGACGCCATCGTGAACGCGGCCAATGAGCGTATGCTCGGCGGCGGGGGCGTGGACGGCGCCATCCACCGGGCTGCGGGGCCGGCTCTGTTGGACGCCTGCCGGTCGGTGGCCCCGGTGCGTCCTGGCGTGCGTTGCCCCACGGGCCAGGCCCGCATCACCCCCGGCTTCCGCCTCCCTGCCCGCTGGGTGATCCACACTGTGGGCCCCATCTGGTCCGGCGGCCAGCGCGGCGAGCGCGATCTGCTCGCCTCCTGCTACCGCTCGAGCCTCGAGCTGGCCTTCGAGCACAGCGCTCTGAGCATCGCCTTTCCCGCCATCAGCACGGGGGTCTACCGCTTCCCGAAGCGTGATGCGGCCCGCATCGCGGTGGGGGAGTGCCGGCGCTTCCTCCAAGAGCACCCGGACTTCGGACCCATTCAACTGGTCGCCTTGGGCGCGGGCGTGAGGAACATCCGGCGGGGGGGGGGGGGGGGGGACTGAGGCTCCTCGGCCCGGGGGGCGGGGGGGCAGAGGCCGGCGCTACTCTCCCTCGCAGTCCCAGCTGCCCACCCAGGTCTGGGCGCGGGCGTTCATGCGCTTGACGGCGTTCCAGGTGTCTTCGGTATCGGGCTCGATGGTCCACTCTTTGCTGCGGTAGGAACCCAGCAGGTAGTACTCCTCCATGGTCTCGCCGCAGTCCACCTTGCCCGACTGCATGGACGTGTTCGAGCCGTAGGCCTCGGTCCACTCGGGGCAGGTGTTGACCAGCCTGTCCCACCAGCCCTCTTCGAGGGGCCGCAGCACGGCAAGGCAGGGGGGCTCCTCGCAGTCCACGCCCACCAGCTCCACGCCGGGATCGCAGGCCTCGATGGCCTTGGCCACCTGCTCCCCGAAGGCCTCCTCCGACAGCTCGGGGGGCACGCCCTCCGCCCAGGTGGGGGCGATGCCGTAGGCCTCGATCTCCAGGTTCTCCACGTAGCGCCGCTGGGCGGCCAGCTCGGTGCGCAGCTCTTCGGCAGCGGCCTCGATCTCCCCCACGCGCGCCTCGTCCGGGCAGGGCTCGCAGGGGCCGCGGGTGGAGGAACCTCGGGGGCGTCTGGAGGACTTCGCAGCCTGCTCGGCCTGCACGTCGCTCTCGGCCGCTGGGCTTCCAGCCCGGCCAAGGGCCAGGCCGACGCCCAAGCCAAGGACCAGTGCCACAGGTGCCAGGATCGTGTTCTTCGTGGCCCACCTCGGATTCGTTCTCGGGCTCAGGCTACCACGGGCCCTCCCGCGACAAACCCGCTAGGCCAACCCCATGTCCGCCGACACCCAGCCCTCGCACTCCTCGCTCCAGCGCGCCCTGGGCGTCCTGGCGCTGGGCGTCGGGGCGCTGCTGGCGGTGTGGCTACACTTCCGGCCCGCCTGGGCCGAGCTCGCTCCCGAGGGCGCCGGCTCTGCCGCCGCGTTTCGCTCGGTGTTCTTCGAGACCAGCAATCCGGAGCCGCTGTTCGGTCACACGGTTGACCTGATCGGCACGTTGTGGACCTTCGACAACCTGGTGGGGCTGCTGGATGGGCGGCTGCAGGTGCTCGACGCGACGGTCTTCGCGCCGGTGGGATTGGATCTGGGGGCCGCCCAGGGCTTCGCCTGGCTGGACGCGTTGCTGGCCCTGCCGCTGCTGTCGGCCTTCGGCTCGGTGGGCTTCTACAATCCCTACGTGGCCCTGCTGATCGCGGCCAACGTGGTCGCGGTGGGGTTGCTGCTACGGCGGACGGGGGCGGCCATGCCCGTGGTGGCGGCCCTGGCGGTGCTGGTCTGCACCTGCCCCTTCGCCCGATCCGAGCTGATCAGCGGTCGCAGCACCCAGGCCCACTGGGTGTTCCACGCGCTGTTCCTGCTGTTCGTATTGCGGCTGCAGACCGCCCAGGGGCGCCGCGCGTTGCTCGAGGGGGCCCTGGCGGGGATCTGCCTGGCGGGGGCCTGCTTCGTGTATTGGTTCTCGGCCATCGCGGTGGCGCTGGCGGCAGGGGTGGTCCTGCTGGTGGCCCTGATCTTCGGGGAGGGTTCCCGTCGCTGGCTGCTGGCCGGCTGCTCGGCCCTGGGGCTGACCACCCTCGCCCTCACCCTGCCCCCCACCTGGCGGTTGAGTGCCCAGGCTCTGCTGGGGGGGACGGGAGCGGGCTGGTTCGATCCGGGAACCCCCCAGGAGGTCTCGGTCCTGGGGCTGTTCGATCTGACCACCCACGCCTTCGGTGGTCTCGAGCCCGATGGCTGGAGCGCGCTGGCCGAGGCCCTGGCCAACCGCAGCCTGCCGTCTCTGCTGGTGGTGCTGGGCTTGGTGGCGCTGTGCTTGCCCCAGGGCTGGCGCCGGGCACTGCCCTGGGGGCTGGCCTGGCTGCTGCTGCTGCCCCTGCCGCTGGGGGCCTCGCTGCTGTGGGGCGAGGAGCTGTACGCGCTGCCCCTGGCCCTGGTGGAGCAGGGGCTGGGGATCCTGGGTCGGCTGAGCCAGCCGGAGCGGCTGGTGGTGGGCCCGCTGCTGGCGGCGGCGGTGGGCGTGGCGTTGGCCGCGGGCTCCCTGCTGCGGGATCGACCGGCCTGGCTGGCCTGGACCACCGGCGGCGTCCTGCTGGTGGGGGGCCTGGCCCTGCAGCCCGATCAGGGCTTCGGCAAGCACGCCTACAGCGTGCAGCCCGAGCCGATCTACCTCGAGGCCGCTCGTCGCTGGCCGGGGGGCATCATCGACGTGCCGCTGGTGATCACCAACACCCGCTACGTGGAGCAGCTCTTCCACGACCGGGCGGTGCTCGGGGGGCCGGGGATCGATGGAACCCGCACCCGCCCTGCAGCCCACGATCGGTACTGCGCCGACAACAGCTTCCTGGACTGGCTCGAGCGGGCGGCAGAGAAGGATGGGGTGGCCCCGGACTTCGATCCCATGGACCTGCAGCGGCTCGTGGCCGACGGCTTCGGCATCGTGGTGATCCACCAGCGGGCGGTGGCCACGCCGGCCTGGAAGATCACGGCGGCGGTGGGTACGCCCTTCTTGCGGTCCCGGGACTCGGTGGCGTTCCCCTTGGTGGCCCCGGATCGGATGCCCGGTGACCCCGCGCCGCTGCGGCTGGGGGCCGAGGCCCCCTGGAGCCTGGATCAGCGTGCCGCCAGTCGCACGGCTCAGGACGCATCGTGGGCCGCGGGCTGGCTGCGCCGTGACGGCGCGGCCCGGCTGGGCAAGGCCACCCGCAAGGACCGAGATCCGCCGGAGCAGCACCGCCCGCCGCCCCGTCGACGCGAGCCGCCCCCCGAGGGAGGCCGCGAGCCGCCCCCCGAGGGAGGTCGCGAGCCGCCCCCGGATGGGCCTCCTCCCCGTGGAGCCCCCGAAGAGCCGCCCCCCGAGGCGCGTCCGCCGCGTGGCGCCCCTGGGCAGCCGCCTCCGATGCGCAGGTCTGAGAGAGGGCTCTAGCCGCAGCCTCCGCTGCCGCTGCACTCGACGCTCTGGACGCCGTCCCAGCTATAGTCGTTGCCCGCGGCGTAGACGTCCTGGGGGCTGTTGTCCTCGCTTCCGGTACCCCAGTCCACGGCGTCTGCGTCCAGATCGCCCTCCACCCGGACGCCGCCGCCGGCGTCCGAGGCGCTGTTGCCGGTGATCACGGAGCTCTGGATGAGCACGCTGTGACCCGAGGCCACGAAGATGCCGCCGCCGTCCACGGCGCTGTTGCCCGTCAGGCCGCCGTCCACCAGGCTCCACATGGCGTTGGCCAGCACGGCTCCGCCGTTGCCGGTGGCGCTGTTGCCGTCGAAGAAGGCGTCCTCCATCACGGTCAGGCCGTCGACGAAGATGCCGCCACCGTGCTCGGCGCTGTTGCCCGTGAAGCTGCCGCCCCACCAGCCGCCGTTGCCCTCGAAGTGCACCCCGCCGCCGTAGATGGTGGCGACGTTGTCGGAGATGGTGGCGCTGCCAGTGCGGGTGTCTACCTGGCTGTGGTACAGCGCGGCCCCGCCGCCGAACTCGGCGGTGTTGTTGTTTAGCACCAGCCCAGAGACCTCGACCTGGGACTCGTGCACGTACAGACCGCCGCCGCTCGAGGCGGCGTTGCTGCCGCTGCAGGTCAGATCGCGGACGCTGTGACTGCCTCCCGCCAGCAGGGCGCAGCCCCCCAGGGACTCCGATGAGCAGCCGCTGATCCTGACGCTGGAGAGGCTGATGTCGCCGTCGGCGTGCACCCCACCGCCGTAGCTGGTGGCGCTGCTGTTCGAGATCGAGCTGCCGCTCAGGCTGGCCCCGGTCTCCATGCACACGCCGCCGCCGCGCTCGGCGGCGCCGTTGTCGATGACGGCGTCGGCCAGGCTGCTGGCCTCGTCGAGGTAGACACCGCCGCCCTTTTCGGCGCTGTTGTCGCTGTAGCTGCCGCCGGAGAAGGAGCCCTCGTCGGCCACGTACAGGCCGCCGCCCTGGGTGGCGCTGTTGTTGGAAAACTCGGTGTCCTCGGCGCTGCCCTCGCCCATGGTGAGGTAGCCCCCGCCACCGTAGCTGGCGCTGTTGCCTTCGAGGCTGCAGCCGCTCAGGGTGATCTGCCCGGCGTAGAAGCCCCCACCGGTGGTCTCGGCGGCGTTGTCGGTGAAGCTGGTGTCATCCACCGAGGTCTCGCCCTCTTCCGGGCCGAAGATGCCGCCGCCGTACTGGGCCGAGTTGCCCGTGATCACGCAGTCGGTGACTCGCAGGCCGTCGGCGTTCCAGGCCTGGATGGCGCCGCCCAGGCTCTGGTCGCTGATGGCGGTGCTGCCGACGCCGCCGGTCAGCGTGAAGCCGCCGATGGCGAAGCTGCCGGCGGTGATCTCGACCACCGATCCGCTGCCGCCGGCGTCGATGCTGGTGCTGGCAGCACCCTCGAGGCTGCCCAGGATCAGGTCCCCCTCCACCAGCAGCCCACCGCTGTAGCTACCGGGCCCCACCACGATGCAGGCCGGGCCCGCCGCGATGGCGGTGGCGATGCTGTCGATGGGGTCCGAGCTGCTCCCCGTTCCGGAGGGCGACCCTGTGGCCTGGTCCACCAGCAGCGGCATGGCGGGGTCTGTGTCGTCGCAGTCGTAGCCGTTGTCCACCAGGCCCGCGGTGCCGGGGCAGGCCTCGGTGGGCTGGTCGGCGTCGCCGAAGCCGTCGCCGTCGCTGTCCGGGTACAGGGTGTCTGGGGCGCCCACGCTCGGGTCGGAGTCGTCGCAGTCCTCGTCGGCGGGCACGCCGTCACCGTCGGCGTCCTCGATGCCGGTGTCGTCGGGCCCGCTGGCGGTGTCGTCCTCCTTGTCACCGCAGGCGGTCAGGAGCAGGAACATGCAAGCGGAGGAGAGCAGGGCGGCGGAGCGCATGGGAGCCTCGGGCGAGCGGGGAGGAACACACTACCCCGAATCACCGCGCCTCGAGCCCAGCTCAGTTCAGCCCAAGCTCCTCGCGGAGAGCCCGGTTGTGGGCCTCGATCAGGGCGTCCACCTCCTGGGGCTCCCAGGCGCGGTCCACCTCGCCCACCAGCCTGCGAGGGGCCGCCGCCAGGCGCAGCCCGGCCACGGTGCCCACCAGGCCCACCAGGCACAGGCCGGCGCCCACGGTGGACTGGACCTGGGGCGCGTCGTCCTGGCTCACCCCCTGGGCCACCATCACGCCGCCGCTGCCCAGGGCCCCGGCCCCCAGCCCAGCGCTGATCCACCCGCCGATGCGGGTGCGCTTCAGCTTGCGCTCCAGGCTGTCGAGGGTGGCCTGGTCGCCCACACGGCGGGCGAGCTCGAAGGCGTCGAGCTGCTCGCCGCTGCCCGTGAACACGCCCCAGCGCACCAGCTGGGCCGACTCGTACTGGGTGATGGGCGCGGCCGCGGTGGGCATGGAGGTCAGGGGTTCGAGCTCGGTGGCTTGGGCCACCACCTGTTCGTAGCTGCGGCGCTCGAGGCGCTCGGCTTCCCAGCGGGCCTGGGCGTCGGTGCTCTGGCCCAGGGTCACCGAGACCAGCAGCAGTGCGAGTGGGGCGGACATGGATGCTCCTTCACCGATCCTATCGGATCTATCTGAACTCCCGACGTGCTAGGTTGCTCTTCGACCTGACGGAGCGCAGTTCCATGCCTGCAGCTTGGTACGAAGACGACGCCTTCTGGGTGGCAATGACCACCGCCCTGTTCGATCCCGACCGCCTCGCCGGCACCCCCGAGGAGGTCGAGGCCATGGTGGCGCTCACGGGCATGATGCCGGGCATGGCGGTGCTCGATCTGTGCTGCGGACCCGGGCGACACAGCCTCGCACTGGCCCGCCGAGGCATGGCCGTCACCGGAGTGGACCGCACCCGGGCCTACCTGCAGCGCGCCCGTCGCAAGGCCGTCCGGGCCGGCCTCCAGGTCGAGTTCGTCGAGCAGGACATGCGCGAGCCCCTGGGCGAGGCCCGCTTCGACGTGGCCATCAACATGTTCACCTCCTTCGGCTACTTCGAGGCCCCCAGCGACGATCTGCGGGTGGCCGCCCACCTGCTGCGCGCCCTGAAGCCCGGCGGGGTGCTGCTGATGGACATCGTGGGCAAAGAGATCGTGGCCCGCCGCTGGCAGCCCCGGGACTGGACCGAGCTGGCCGACGGCAGCCTGCTGCTCCAGGCTCGTCGCGTCAGCCAGGGCTGGGGCTGGGTGGACAACACCTGGACCTTCATCCGCGACGGCGTGCGGGAGGACTACACCGTCGGCCACCGCCTCTACGCCGCCACCGAGCTGGCTGGGCTGCTGAAGTCGGTGGGCTTCTCCAAGGTTCAGGTCTTCGGAAGCCTCGACGGTGACCCCTACGACGAGCTGGCCAAGCGGCTGGTGCTGGTGGCCTTCGCCCCCGGAGGGCTGGAATGAGCGCCGAGCTGGACGCGTGGGCACCCTGGTACGACCTCATCCACCGCGGGCTGCCTGGCGAGGCGGAGTTCTACGTGGGCCATGCCCTGCGCTCCGGTGGCCCCCTGCTCGAGCTGGGCTGCGGCACCGGCCGCATCGCCATCCCCGCGGCCATGTCCGGCCTCGAGGTGGTGGGGCTGGACATCGCCCCGGCCATGCTGGACGTCTGCGCAGACAAGCTCGAGGCCGTGGGTGAGCTGCCGGGCAGCGTCGAGCTGCTGCGGGGCGACATGCGCGACTTCGACCTGGGCCGGCGCTTTCCGGTGGTCATCGTGCCCTACCGCGGGTTCATGCACCTGCTCGAGCCCGAGCACCAGCTCGAGGCCCTGGCCTGTGCTCGGGACCACCTCGAGCCCGACGGCACCCTGATCCTCAACGTCTGGGCCGCGCGCCCCGAGCTCATCGCCACCCGGGTGGCCTCGGGCAGCCTCGACCTGGTGGGGCGCCACCGCTTCGAGGACGGCAGCGCCTTGGTGCACTACCGCGCCACCCGCTGCGATCCACTGACCCAGCGCATCGACGAGGAGCACCTGCTGCACGAGCTCGATGAGGCCGGGCAGGTGCTGGCCACCCACGCCCTGACAATGGAGCGGAGCTGGATCACCCTGCGCGAGATGGGCCACCTGGTGGCCCGCGCCGGCCTCGAGGTCCGGGCTCTGTTCGGCGACTTCGACTGCAACCCGCCAGGCCCGGGCAACAACGAGCAGATCTGGGTGCTGGGGCACTCGGGCTAGTCCCCGATCCGGTTCGCCTCGCTGTCGATGTCCACCGTGCACGGCATCACCGATATGTCCCAGGTGGTGCAGGCTCCCACCAGGTCGAGGATGATGGTCTGGGTGTAGGTCCAGCGGTTCGGGTCCTCGATCTCGCCCACGCTGTCCTCGACGAACACGGCCTCGCAGTCCGGACTCCAGCTCTCGCTGGTCTCCTCGCTGCTGGTGAGCACGTCGCCGTCGTAGTCCCACACCCACTGGCCCGAGGTGGTCTCCACCACCAGGGTCTCGCGGTCCTCCCACCACAGCGAACCATCGTCCTCGTAGTCCCAGGCGGCCGCCCACAGCTCGCAGCTGTCGTTGCGCACGTCGGTCGTGGTCAGCAGGTACAGGCCCCCGCGCAGCGGAGGGTTGCAGGCCGCGAGCAGCAGGGTGGCCGCGATCAGGTGGTGGACAGGGCGCATGGTGGGCCTCCGGGTGGGATGCTCCGATCCTACGCGTTAGCGTCCGGTTGACCAAGGCCCCATCTCTCCCCTCCGGAGCTCCCATGCAGTGTCCCCGCGACGAAGCCACCCTCAGCAAGCAGACCCTCGCCGGCGGCGTCGAGATCGACGAGTGCTCCCTCTGCGGTGGTACCTGGCTCGACAAGGGCGAGCTCGAGACCCTGCAGCGGCTCCACGAGCACGACCACGACGGGCAGCTGCTGCCCGCTCAGGATCGGGTGGCCCTGGCCTTCGAGATGGCGAAGCAGAAGCTCGAGCCCCACCTGGACTGCCCCGTCTGCGGCCTCACCATGGCCCGCCACGAGTACGCCTGGACCTCCCAGGTGGTCATCGACGAGTGCCCCGCCGGCTGCGGCATGTGGCTCGACAAGGGTGAGCTGGGGGAGCTGGAGCTGTTCTTCGAGCGCGAGCACTCGAGCCCCGAGGGTGATGTGGACACCCGCTCCATGCTGGCGGCCATGTTCGCCAGAATCAAGGTGATCTGATCACGGGGCGTTGACGCCATGCCCCCGCCGTGCGACTTGGGGGCGCATGTCAGCCCCCAACGACGCTCCCCGCATCCTCTCCGTCCACGGTTCCGTGGTCGCGGTGCACAAGCCATCGGGGATGCAGGTGCATCCGGCCAACGCTTCGGCGGATCTCGACCTCGTCAGCTGGCTGGACTCCGAGCCCATGGCGCCTCCGGGAGCCACCCCTGTCCACCGCCTCGACAAGGAGACCTCGGGCCTGGTGCTCTGCGCCTGCGAGCCCGACGAACGCGCCGAGTTGAGCGGCTGGTTCGCCCGCGGTGAGCTGCGCAAGGTCTACCTCGCGCTGGTGGTGGGCCACGCAAGGCGCAAGGGCACCATCCGCCGCGCCCTGCCCGACAGCCGCCGGCGCAAACCCCTCGCCGCCACCACGCGCTATCGGCTGGTGGAGGCCTTGGGCGGCTTCTCCCTGATCAGGGTGGTGCCCCAGACCGGCCGCAAGCACCAGATCCGGCGTCACCTGCACGGCATCGGCCTGCCCATCGTGGGCGACGAAGAGTACCGGCCCAAGCGCTTCGTGCGCGTCCCAGCCTTCCCCGGCCGGCTGTGGCTCCACGCGTCGAAGATCGTCCTCCCCGACGGCACGGAGATCGAGGCCCCGCTGCCCCCAGAGCTCGAGGCCAACCTGGCGGCTCTGCGCGGCGACTAGCTCTACTCGCCCGCGAAGAGCCGCTGCACGCGGCGGCTGTCCACCCTCACCAGCAGCTCGTAGGGGATGGTGCCCGCTCGCTCGGCCACCC
>CAZHIK010000243.1:0-10254 GCA_964532635.1 uncultured Enterobacterales bacterium | reverse complement strand
TGTTTGTCCGCGACTATCCGCGGTCCATGTCAGCAGGTGCTGTCAAAGTCGGGCCACACCGCAGGGACCACCCCCAGCTGCGCCCGACGGGCGATGCAGACGTTGCGGGATCGCTCCTGCGGCTCGCCTGGGTGGTAGGTGATGAGGGCTCGACCTCGACCGAGGGGCTCGACCTCGACCCGGTTGACCTTGTTCACCGAGCCCGACAGACGGGGCAGAGCCTTGTAGACCCCACCGGGCGAGCCGAAGACCTGCATCACAGAGAAGATCGGCCCGACATAGGGACGGGTCATTCCCAGTCGACCGCAGCGAGCAACCACCTCGGTGGAGCCCGTCAGTCGCTCGAGTTCATCGGCCAGCGCCTCGAGGAAAGGCAGGCTGATCCAGCGGCTCTTGTCCCGCCGTAGCTCCTGGACGGTGACGCCCCAACCAGCCAGGAAGCGCCCCAACTCCTGGTCGCCGAGCACCCGCTCGAACTCGTCCAGGAACGGGTATGCAAAATGCACCGCGGCATCCTGCGCCCAGACCACCCGGTCGTGGTCGTCACTGCGTCCCGCGCTCTCGTTTCCCAGCTCGATCATCGAGCAGAGCGTATCCCGAGAAAAATCGACAGTCTCCTATACGGGAGCACATATCGATGCCCGAATACCCCAGGGCTCGACATCCGCGAGCTGCACGACATCGCGCAGCCCCCAGCGTTCGGCCGCGCTCGCGGCACGCACCGGGACGCCGTGGTCGGTGATGCCCGACAGCTCCCAGCGCCCGCCGGGCTGGCTGGCGCCGTGCACCCACAGCACCTCCTGGCCAGTGCCAGACAGGCCCTGACGGAAAGCGCCGCGGGCTGGGGCTAACGCGTCGAGCACCTCGCGACGGCGCGCGCGGGCCAGCTCCGTCGGGACAGGCTCGGGAAGCCTCGCGGCTCGGGTGCCCGGCCGCGGGGAATAGGGGAAGACGTGGACGTCAGCAGGCGCCACGGCCACGAGCCAATCCAGCGAGGCCCGGTGGTCGTCCTCGGTCTCGCCCGGAAAGCCCACCAGCACGTCCGTGGTCACCGCCAGCTGGGGTATCCGGCGCCGGGCGGAGGCGATCAAGGCTGCAGCCTGGTCTCGCCGATAGGGGCGGCCCATACGAGCCAGGGTGGCGTCACAGCCCGACTGCAAGGGCAGGTGGAGCTGACGGCACAGGCGCGGGTTGTCCCAGCGCTCGAACAGATCCGGGGGCAAGCCCCATGGCTCTACCGAAGACAGCCGAATCCGGGGGCTGGCCGTGGCGTCGAGCAGCGCGTCGAGCAGGTCACCGATGTGGGGGCGTCCCGGTAGATCGCGCCCCCAGCCCGACAGCTGGACTCCGCAGAGCACCAGCTCCCCTGCCCCACCGGTCTCGGCGCGCTGCGCGTCGGCCACGACCCGCGCAGCGGATGCGCTGCGGGACGGTCCCCGGGCCAGGGTGGTCAGGCAGTAGGCGCAGGCCCGATCACAGCCGTCCTGGACCGCCAGGAAGGCCCGGGCTCGGCGGCGAGGGCCGGGGATGGCCGCCCGGGGGCCGGGTGGGCTGTCTGGCTCGCCGAGCAGCGCCGCGATGGAGGCCTTGTCTCCGTTGGGCACCACATGGACCACGCCTGCGAGCTCCGCGGCTGCGGCGGCCTCTACCGTGCTCCAGCAGCCGGTGGCGATGATCCTGGCCAGGGGGTTGAGCCTGTGGACGCGACGCAGGCGGGCGCGGGAGTCCGCGTCGGCCCGATGGGTCACCGTGCAGGTGTTCACCACGGCCCAGTCGCAGGCCTCCGGGCTGGGCACCAGGGTGTGCCCCGCTGCCGTCAGCTCGGCAGCGATACGCTCGATCTCCGCTTGGTTCAGGCGGCAGCCGAGGCTGTCGAGGAAGACACGGTGGGCCATGAGGCCACGCTATCCCGGCAGCTCGAGCACGAAGCGAGCACCGTCCTCGCAGCGAGCGCCGCCCCCATGGCGCGCCGCCACCCGCGCCACGATGGCCAGGCCCAGGCCCGTGCCCTGGCTGGGCTCCGCCCCATGGCCCTGGGGCCGGTAGAAGGGCTCGAAGACGCGGGCGCGCTCCGAGCTGGGCACGCCAGGACCAGCGTCCTGGACCACCACCAGCGCCCCGCCGTCGGTCGGTGTCACCGCGATGGTCACCGGCGGCGCGCCGTGGCGGCCGGCGTTGTCCAGCAGGTTGCGCAGGGCCACCCGCAGCAGGGACTCGTCACCGGCGATGGTGGTCGGCTCACCGGTGACACTGGCGCCCACGCGGGCGGCCTCCTCGGCCGCCAGGGCCAGCAGGTCCAAGGGGGTGGTGGTGAGCGGACCCGACGCCTCGAGCCGGCCCACCAGCAGCAGCTCCTCGACCAGCTGATCGAGCTCTTCGATGTCCCGCACGGCCTCGGCCTTGTGGAGCGCTCTCTGCTCGGCATCCTCCGTCTCCCCCAGCAGCTCGATGGCCAGCCTCATCCGGGCCAGGGGCGAGCGCAGCTCGTGGGAGGCGGCGGCGAGCATCTCCCGCTGGCTGGTGACCAGCGCCTCGATGCGGTCGGCCGCCCGATTGAAGCTGCGGGCCAGGTCCGCCACCTCGTCTCTGCCCTGCACACGCACCCGGGCCGACAGATCACCCTCGCCCAGGGTCTGCACCCCACGGCGCAGGTTCTCGAGCCGGTGGGTGATGAAGCGAGCGACGGGCCAGGCGCCCATGGCCAGGATCACCGAGATGATGAACAGGCCGACGAGGTGCCGTGGAGGCCCAGCGCCCACGGCCACGACCTCGGGCGGCGGGCCCCCGTGCAGGTGGTGGGCGGCCATGCCCATGGCCACCGCGCTGATCACCACCACGCCCAGGAAGCCCAGGTAGATCTCGAAGAACAACGAGTGGCGGATCTTCACGGCTGGCTCCGGGTGAAGACGTAGCCCACGCCTCGCACGGTCACGATGCGTCGGGGTTGCTTGGGATCGTCCTCGATGGCCGCACGGATACGGGAGATGTGCACGTCGATGCTGCGGTCGAAGGCCTCGAGGACCTCGCCCCGCACCGCGTCCATGATCTGCTCTCGGGACAACACCCGGCCGGCACTCCCGGCCAGCACCGACAAGATCTCGAACTGGTGGCTGGTGAGGCTGCGGGATTGGCCGTCCAGCCGGACCTGGCGGGCGGACAGATCGATCTCCAGCCGCCCGAAGCGCAGCAGCTGGGCGGTCTGGGGACCCGGTCGGTTGCGACGGGTGATGGCCCGCAGCCGGGCCAGCAGCTCTCGGGGCGAAAACGGCTTGGGTAGATAGTCGTCGGCACCCAGCTCGAGCCCCACCACCCGGTCGGTCTCATCGCCGCGGGCCGTGAGCATCAGCACCGGGATCTCCGAGCTGGCGCGGATGCGCCGGCAGACCTCGAAGCCATCGAGATCCGGCAGCATCACGTCGAGCACCACCGCATCGAAGGGATGGCGGCCCAACGCATCGAGCCCGCTGCGGGCGTCGAGCCGAGTGGAGACCTCTGCACCGTGGGAGCCGAGGTAAGTCCTCAGCATGTCGCAGAGCCGGGCGTCGTCGTCGATGACCAGGACCTTCATGGAGAACCACACGGGATGAAGGCCCCTCTCCCCTCTGGGGGAGAGGGTGCCCCAGCGGGGCGGGTGAGGCAGGCACCAGGGCCACCTCTCGGTGATAAGGCCCTAGCGCCCGTGCATCTCCTCTGCCAGCTCAGCGAGCTCGGCGCGCTGCTCCACGCTGAGCACAGCGCCGATGTCCACGATGACAGTCGCGAAGACCTGGGAGGCCTGGTCGAAAGTGTCCACCGCCTCCAGTCGCAGCTCCTCGACCGCGCTTGCGTCCACGGACTCGGCGGTGAGTACGGCCCTCATCTGCTCGTGGTGGGCATCGTGGCCCTCGTGCAGCGCCTCGAGCTGGGTGTGGGCACCCTCGAGGATGGCCTCGACCTGGGCGCTCTGAGTATCGGTGGCGTCGATCTCGGACAGCAGATCGCCCACGATCTCACGGGCCATGGCCTCGTGGTCGATGTCGGGACCGTGGAAGCGGTGGAACATGGGGCCGCGCAGGGCATGGGAGCCGGCGACGGCTACGCCCACGGTGGTGATACCGATGGTGGTGATGCCGACCAGGCCGGCGATGGCGAAGGGAAGAACGCGACGGGACAGGGGCCCCCCGGGGGGGGGTGGGGGCCGCGACCTGCGACCCGCATCATCAACCTGGAGCCCGGTCGTTTCGGCTCGTCGTCCAGCAGGTAAAGAAGTGTGAAGATGGATCACGCGCCGGAAAGGAACACCATGCGGCTCCTCCTCGCCCTGCTGGCCCTGCTCGCTGTCGGCTGCGCCAGCCGCCGGCCGCCCGTGTCCATCGGTCCCCGCGACGCCGCCATCGCCGAGGTGGACGACTGCGGCGTGTTCCACGATCCGAGCTTCCACAAGCGCCTGGATCGCCGCACCCGCAGCCCAGCCCGCGAGGGCAACGCCGCTACCTTGCTGGTCAACGGCGAGCAGAGCTTTTCGCGTCGCATGGAGACCGCCGAGCAGGCCGATGTCATCCTGATCAAGACCTTCATCTTCAACGACGACGAGGTGGGGCGCCGGCTGGCCGCGCTGCTGGAGCGCCGAGCACGACAGGGCGCTCTGGTGGTGGTGCAGTACGACTTTGTGGGGAGCATGGCCGACTTCGGTGAGCTGCTCGACGCCATGGACGACACGCGCGAGGCCCCCGTCATGCCCATGCTGCAGGGCCTGGTGGATGCCGGCGGCATCGTGATCCCCACCAATGCTCCCGGCACCCGCCGCCGCCTGCGGCGCTGGATCGAGGCTCGGGAGCAGAGCGTGGAGGTCAAGGAGAGCTTCCGCAGCCTGGCTCGCTACCGCTTCGTGGGCGGGCGACTACACTTCGATCACGAGAAGTACTGGCTCACCGGCACCCTCCAGGCCGACGGCAGCTTGCGGTACGAAGCCATCATGGGGGGCATGAACATCGCCAGCGAGTACGCCTACGGTGGGACCCCCGAGGTGGACGAGGGCACCGGCCGTGGGGGCTGGCGCGACACGGACGTGGCCTTGCGTGGTCCGGTGGTAGACGACATCCTCGAGCGCTTCTTCGAGGTGGCGGCCATGAACCGCCCAGGCCTGGACGAGGAAATCCCCGTCTCCGACCTGTCCGCCCCCCAGCCCCACGCCGGCACCGTCCGGGCCCGCTTCGTCTGGAACCAACCGGCGATCGGCAAGCAGCGCAAGATCGAGCGTCTGTATCGCTCCTTCATCCGCGTCACCCCACCCCGGTCCGTCGTTCGCCTCGAGTCCGCCTACTTCACTCCGAGCTGGCGCATCCGGCGCCCCCTCGAGCGGGCCCTGCGGCGGGGTACTCGTGTCGCTGTGGTGACCAACTCCGCCAAGAGCACCGACATGGGCATCGTGAGTGTTGCCAGCCGCGGCGCCTTCGACCTGCTGCTGGACGTCGACCCCACCGCGGCCCTGTTCGAGTGGCAGCCGGACCTGGACACAGGCCTGGGCACACTCCACTCCAAGGTGGCGAGCTTCGGAACCTGCGGCCCGGTGATCATCGGCTCGGCCAACCTCGACGGGCTGTCGTCGGAACACAACACCGAGTCGGTGGTTCTCATCTACGACCCCGTCATCCGAGCCCAGTTCGACGCCATGTTCGACAGCGATCTCCAAACCTGCGAGCGCGTGACCGCCGAAGAGGTGGATGAGAGCCCCTGGTTCACCCGCCTGTGGCGCCGCTCGATCCTGCGCGTGGGCTGGTACTGGTTGAACGGTTGAGCCCACACCTGCTCGCTCTGCTGCTGATGGCCGGCCCCGCGCGGGCCGACGAAGCGGTGAGCGCCGAGCCCATCGAGGCCGTCGAGATCGAGCTGCTGTCCTACAACACCTGGGGTGTGCCCTTCCCCTTCTCGAGGGGCCGGCGGCGGGCGAGGCTCGAGGGCACCAGCACATTCCTGGAGCAGCACGGCGCCGACATCGTGGGCCTGCAGGAGCTGTTCGGGCGCTCCCGGGAGCTGCTGGATCCCGGCGGACAGCAGCTGATCGCCACCGACGAGCCCGAGACCGGGCTGGCGCTGCTCAGTGCCTTCCCCACCACCCTCGAGCGAGAGGTGGTGTTCGCGCCCGAGCGCGAGCGGGACGTGCTGACCCGCAAGGGCTTCCTGCACGCCAGCGTCACCCTGCCCGGTGCGGTGCCCCTGCAGGTGTTCGTCACCCACCTCGAGGCTGGCCTGGCCAGAGAGCGCCGCGAGCGGGCGGCCCGGCGCCTGCTCGAGGCGGTGGAGGCCACCGAGGGACCCGCGGTGATCCTTGGCGACTTCAACCTGAGCGACGCGGAGAGTGACCGGAAGGCCGCGGCGAGCTTCCTCGAAGCAGGCTGGAAGGATCTGGGAGAAGGGACCGGCCCCACCCACCGATTCCTGGATCACCGCTACGATCGCATCTACCTGCGGGACGGTGACACATGGTGTATCTCACCTCTGGCCCAGGCGGTGCTGGGCCCTGGGGATGGCGCCAGCAAGGGCCTCAGCGATCACTGGCCCGTGTGGGCCCGGGTGAGCGTGGAGCCCTGTGACACACAGGCTCAGGCGGACTGACCGGCCCGGCGTATCAGCAGCCAGACCTGCTGGTTGACGATGTGCTCCTCGAGCGCGCGCACCTGCAAGCCGCGCTGCTCACAGGCGGCCTGTATCCACGCCGGATCGTGACACACCAAGCCGCCGAAGGGGGACGACTCGGACTGCCCCACCCAGCCTTCGCCCAGGTAGTCGTACTCGGGGCTGCGAGCGGGCATGAAGGAGGTGAGGAAGACCGCGCCGGGGGCGGCGCAGGCCACAAAGCCGTCGAGCATGACCTCGATCTGGGGCTTCGACGCGTGGGTCCACACCGAGCGAGCCACGAAAAAGTCGAAGCGCTCGCCGAAGACCCCGAGGTCGAAGGCGGCGTTGTGATCGACGCGGGGGCGCTTGCGGGCCACAAGGTCGGAGCCCAACACATGGTCGAGACCGAACCGCACGCGAGGCTTGTGGGGCTCGATGCCGCAGTAGTGGCCCGGCTCGAGCACCTTGACCAGCCACAGTCCAGCTCGCAGAGCGCCGCAGCCGATGTCGAGCACCCGGTGGTGGGGCTCGAGGCCGTGCTCGAGCAGCACCATCAGCTGCATCTGGCCGATCTCCACGAACGCGGCCTCGCCGCCCCCGAGGAATGCCACCTCGGCGAAGCGGGCGATGCGCTGCCGGAGAGAGAGCGGGACCGGGCTGGCGGCGATGCGCTCGGCCACCCGCTCGATGGCCCGCGCCTCGGCGGCGTCGGCGGCGTCGAGCTGGCCCGCCGCTCGCAGCGCGCGGGACCGTGCGCTCCATGCATGTGGATCGTCGGGCGCCAGGCCGATGGTGGCCTGGGTGAGATGAAGAGCGGCGGCCAGCTCTCCTGCCTCCAGCAGCTGCTCCAAGGCGTCGAGGGCCTCGCACACCATGGCGTCGCGCTGGGGGGAGACGGGGACGGCCTGGACGCTGTTGGGAACCGAGTGCTCGGAGTCGCTCATGATGACCTCGGGTGGGAGCTAGCGGTAGGGTTCCCAGCGGTGGTTGGCGTGGTCGTACCAGTGCCCGTCGTTGCCCAGGATCACGCCTTGGTAGGTCTCGGCGAGCCAGTAGGCGATCTCGAAGGCCACCACCTCGTGCATGGTGGCCAGCTGGGACCAGCCCAGCTCGAGGGCCACGATGGCGCATGTGTCGGTGAGGTGCTGGCGCACTGTGTCGATGTGGGGATGGAGCTCACCCAGCTCCTCGGCCACCCGATCGGGCTCGGTCCAGACGTGGACGTTCACGGGCCGCTTGTCGGGTAGCCCGAAGCCCAGAGGATCGTCGATCCACTCGAGCTCCTTCATGAAGACATCGACAGCTTCGGCCTCGACGTCAAAGTCCTCGCCCAGGGTCCACCAGTCCGCCGGCGCGGTGCCCGTGCGGAGGTCGCTGGCACGAAGTTCCTTGGGAGCGCGCTGCAGGTAGGCGGTGATCCAGGCGGGCATGGCATCGTCCAGCAGGGGCCGAGGGTCCAGTAACCGGGAGAGGAGGAGTGCTGTCAGATCTCGGGCCCCGGGCCAGGCTCATCGCAGAGATGCCGCTCTCCGCAGGCGACCACGGGGGCGATGGGCGTCATCCAGACCGACAGGTGGAAGCCCGCACCGCAGTAGGTGTCCGAGGAGCCGCAGTGAGCCTGACAGGGGGGCTGGAAGGACAGCACCAACGTGTCGAGTTGCTCGGTGTGCCAGGCGATCTCCCACACCCTCCAGGTGTTGCCCACACACTTCTCGATGGTGTAGCAGACCAGCTGGCGCGTCGCGCCGTCGAAGCCCTTCAGTTGGTCGCCGAGCTTCTGCGCCAGCTGTTCGTCCAGCTCCCCGAGGTTGTTGTGGACCGTGATGGCCTCGACGGGGCAGAGTGGCTCCTCCGAGGGGCCCGTGCTCAGCCTGACCACATCGGCCGAGGCCCCGACTACGCCCGCGCATGTGTCACACCAGCGGCCGGAGCGACCCGAGTCATCGTCCAGGCCGCAGCTGCAGCCCGAGAGGAGAGCGACCACCGCCAGCGCAGAGCCTAGAGCCGTCATCCGGCCTCCTCAGATAGCCAACGGGTAGGTCTCGAGCACCGGGTTGCCAGCGTCCATCAGCAGCACGAAGAGCACCAGAAATACGAGGGAGAGCACCGGAAACAGCACCAGCCCACCGGCCAGCCTCCAGCGCAGCCGGCTGTCGGAGAGCAGCGTGAGGTAGACCAAGGCGTAGGGCGGCAGCAGCAGACAGAGCAGCACTGCGATCCAACCGCGCCGACGGGCATCCACGGCGGTGGCCAGCCAGCACACCAGGCCCGTCACAAGCATGGCGAGGGCTACGAGCAGCGCGGCGAGGGCCCCGTAGACGAGCATGGCAACATCGTAGACGAAATGTACAATCCACGGGGGAAATATTCCCCAAGCGCATGCCAGAGGCCACCATGTCCCGAATCCTGTTCCTCCCGCTCTGCCTGTCCCTCACCGGCTGCATCGTCACCGCCTCCGACCTGACCCTCGACAGCTGTGACATGGAGTGGGAGGACGACAACGAGCGCCTCGAGGCCAACTGGAACGACCCGGACATCGAGGTCACCCACTACGACTACTGGATGAACTGCGCCGACCACATCGAGGAGGTACGGGCCAAGGTCCGGGGAGACACCATCGAGGTGAGCTACGTGGAAAAGGGCAGCAGCGACGCAGACTGCGAGTGCGGCTACAACCTCCACTACACGCTCAGCGGTGTTCGCTCCGGCACCTGGACCATCCAGGCGGATGGGCACAGCACCGAGGTGTTGGTGGACTGAACGGGGGTGCAACCCCGTGCCCGCGTCTACGACACCGTGCGGAGCTTCGGTGCGCCCTGGCCCTGCGGGAAGCTGCCGGTGTTGGTGGCGACCGCGCACCCTCCAGATCCAGAGCCGCCGCCCAAGGCGCGCCAGGTCGAAGGCACCAGCGACGCGCTGTTGGCGCAGGCCCGGGTCGCTATGCAGCAGTGAACTCTGGCGCTGCAGGCGTGGTCCTCGCGGACCAAGCTGGCCAGGAAGTCGTCCCGGACCCGCGTGAAGTCGGCCCCGCAGTGGCGCTGCAGCAGGGTCAGGCGGTCGAAGCGCTGCCGCCAGGCCTCGACCACCTCCGGAGGAGCCGGCCCGTCGAACGCCAGCTCCCGATCCTGGAGCTGGAACGAGTCTGAGACGGTGAAGCCAGCGCTTCGCAGGTGGTCGGCCAGCTTGCGACCCATGTGGAAGTCGTGACGACCCGCTGCCAGGGAAGCCTGGACATAGCTGTCCAGGGCGGCGCGCGTGGCGGCGCCGACAGGCCCGTGGCCGAAGAGACCGTCCAGCTCCGTCAGCGCGATCCAGCCGGTGGGGGCGAGGAACCGCCCCCAGGACGCGAGCAAAGGGACGAGGTCTGGAAAGTACGCGGCCCCGAAGCTGCACCAGATGCCGTCGACCGCAGTCTCCAGCTCGGGGAGCGCGCGCAGATCGGCGGCGTGGAAGACAGCACCGGGCAGGCGCCGGGACCTCGCCACCTCGACCAGCGCCTCGTTTCCGTCGAATCCGATGACCCAAGCACCACGCGCAACGAGCGCCACCGCCTGGTCTCCCACACCGCAGCCGAGATCGAGCACCCCCTGGCCGCGGAGGGGCGGAAGCGCCTCGAGGACTCGAGACCAGGGGCGCCAGCCGTACTGCCGCCGATAC
>CAZHIK010000242.1:0-10261 GCA_964532635.1 uncultured Enterobacterales bacterium | reverse complement strand
GTCGGACCCTCAAGCACGACGGCGAGATCCGGCCTTTCTCCGACGGTTCCACTCCCGCTGACACGATGACCGCCGTGCAGGAGCTCAGCGAACGCTTCGCGACCTGGCGCGAGACGGCTCCGGAGTTGCGCGGCACGGGGGCTCACCAGTAGGATGGCGCTGGATGTGTAGCACCGTCGCCATCGTCCTCGCCGCAGGTCTCGGCACCCGCATGGGTACCGACAAGATGCGCCTGCCGCTGGGGCACTGCAGCATCCTGGGCCACACCCTGGCGGCCTACGCCGGCCACCGCCTGCAGCGACGGATCCTCGTGGCGCGTCCGGACCTTCCGCTGCCGCCCGAGGCCAACAACTGGGAAGTGGTGTTCAACGAGCACCCCCGCCGGGGCATGGGCAGCTCGCTGCGCGCCGGCGTGGCCGCTTCACCCCAGGGCTGCACGGGCTTCCTGCTCGGCCTGGGAGACCTGCCGGCCCTGCGGCCCAGCACTGTGGCCGCCGTGCTCGCCGCCGCCCCCACCGCCCCCCTGGGCATGGTCTACCCAACCTGGAGCGGTCGCCGAGGCCACCCGGTATGGATCCACGCCCGCTACCGGCACGCCCTGCTGGCGGTCCAGGGCGACCGCGGGGCCAGGGCCCTGCTCCGGGAATGTTCCGGTGTAGGCGTCGCCGTGGACGATCCCGGCTGTGTCCTGGACGTGGACACCCCCGACGACCTCGCCCGGCTCGAGCTCTGCGACGGGCAGCCCTGCTGGTGCCTCGAGGAGGCCCGTCCCTCGGGTGCTGCTTGAGCCTGAAGGTCCTCATCAAGGGGGCCGGTGAGCAGGCCTCCGGGACCGCACATCGGCTCTTCCGCTGCGGCCTGCGGGTCGTCATGATCGACCAGCCGCAGCCCAGCACCGTGCGCCGCAGGGTCGCCTTCGGGACGGCTCTGTACCAGGGTGAGGTCGCCGTCGAAGGAGTCTTCGCCCGGGCCTGGAGCCTCAGCGGGCTGCCCGCCCTGGCCAGCTTCGACTGGAGCCACATCCCCGTCTTCCCCGACCCCGCCGACCGGCTCCGCGAGGCCTGGTGGCCAGACGTCGTCATCGACGCCCGCATCCTCAAGCGCAGCGAGGGCAACGCCATCGACCACGCCCCCCTGGTGCTGGGCTACGGTCCCGGGATCGAGGCGGGGGTGCAGGTCCACGCGGTGGTGGAGACCCACCGCGGTCACGACCTGGGTCGGATCATCACCCGCGGCTTCGCCGCCAAGGACACCGGGGTGCCAGGCGACATCGGTGGAGAGCGCGAGGGCCGGGTGCTGCGGGCGCCCTGCTCGGGTGAGCTGGATGTGTTGCGCGACATCGGGAGCACCGTGACGGCGGGCGAGTTGCTGGCCAGGGTGGACGGGGAGCCGGTGCGCTCGGTCATCGCGGGCATGGTGCGGGGCATGGCGCAGCCGGGCCTACGGGTGGTGGGAGGCCAGAAGCTCGGAGATGTGGACCCCCGCTGCGATCCGGTGGCCTGCCGCACCATCTCCGACAAGGCCCGCACCATCAGCGGTGCAGCCCTCGAGTGCATCATCGCCCACTTCGGGCTGGCTCGTTCGCCATGAGCGCGGCGCTGCTGGCAGCGCTGGGACTGGACAAGCGCGACGCACCGCGCCTGGTGCAGCTCATGGGAGCCGGCGGCAAGACCACCGCCATGTATGCCCTGGCCAAGGCGCTGCAGGCCGAGGGGCGACGTGTCGTCACCACCACCACCACCCGAATCCTGCCGCCCGATCCCTCGCAGAGCCACGCGCTGCTGATGGCCGACGAGCTCGAGGGCCTGGAGCCCGCGCTGTCACTCTTCGGACACGCGACAATCGCCGCAGAGCGGCTCGGGGACGGCAAGCTTTCAGGCATCACCACCGAACAGCTCGAAGACCTGCTGGCCCGCCACCCCCTGTGGCACGTCATCGCCGAGTGCGACGGCTCCAAGGGCCGCTCCCTCAAGGCCCACGCCCCTCACGAGCCCGTGCTGGCCGACATCGACAGCCTGGTCGTCGCCGTGGTCGGCCTGGACATCATCGGCGCCCCGCTGGACGAGCAGCACGTGCATCGCGCCCCGCTACTGGCCGAGCACCTGGGCGTGCCCCTGAGCACGACACTGGACGCCCCCCTCGTCGCCCGCGCCGTGGGCCTCTACCTCGAGCGCATCCCCCCAGCGGCCGAGCGCGCCGTGCTGCTCACCAAGCTCGCACCAGAGCGTGAAGCCAAGGCCCGCGACCTGGCCCTCGCCCTGCGGGCCCTCTCTGGCACCCCGCCACGCATCATCGCGGTCGGAGAGCGCGAGGTCAGGCCAACGTAGGGGAGCGCTTCATGTGCTCCCGAGGGCTACTGGGTGCGGGAGGGGCTGAACCCCTCCCCAACACAGCCGCTCAGTCCTCTACCGACACCGTCCACTCGTACAGGGCGGTCTGCACCCGAGACAGCTGCGGCTCGGCTTGGGGCGCCTCCTCGTCCTCCTCGCGGTCCATGCTGTCGCCGCGGCCGAGAAGGCCCATGAGCCGACCGTTGGCCAGGCGGAGCTGGCGGATGCCCGCCAGGGCGATCTGGCGCTGGAAGCGCAGCGCGAAGGGCGAGGCGGCCTGGACCAGGCGCTCGAAGATGTCGCGCCCGATCTCGAGGGCCACCACATTGCCCACAGCCCGAACCGAGGCGGAGCGCGGTGAGCTGTCCACCAGGGACATCTGGCCCAGCAGGGTGCGGGGACCCAGGGTGGCCAGGTGACGGCCGCCGCCTGCGCTGGCCTTGAAGACCTCGACGTGACCCTCGAGGATCACGAAGCACGAAGCGCCCGGGCGCCCCTCCTGGCACAGCAAGCTGCCCTGCTCCCAGACGAGCAGACGGCCGACCGTGCCCAGCATCTCGAGATCGCGGCGCTCCAGGCCGTCGGGCAGGGGAGCATCGTCCCAGCGGTACAGCCCACGGTAGGGCTTGGGACGCCCGCCGGGGCCCGCAGGCTCGCTGGCCTGGGCGTTTCGCATGGGGTCGCGGTCGCGGTGCAGCCCGCGCAGCTCGAGCTCGAGGCGCTCGTTGGTCTGGCGCAGGCGCTTGGTGACGTGGCGCATCACGCCTCCGACCACGGTGGCCACGATGCTCGGGGCCACCTCCTCGAGGGCCTCGAGGTTGTCGGCACTGAGCTCACAGACGGTGGTGGGCTGGGTGGCCAGCACCTCCGCTGAGCGGGGGCTGGGATCGACGCAGGCCATCTCTCCCACGGACTCGCCTGCACCGAGCATCCCCACGGTGGTGCCTTGGCCCTGGTCGTCTGTGACCCGCACCTGCAGGCGACCATCCGCCACGATGTACATGGAGTCACCCATGACGCCCTGGCGGAACAAGTGCTGGCCATGCTCGAGGGTGATGTGGGGCAGCACCTCGGCCAGGATCTCGATGTCCTCCCGCTCGAGGCCCCAGAACACGTCCGCGCGCCGAAGCGCATCGACCATCGCGTTGCTCATCGCTGTTCTCCGTGTGGCAAGAGGGCGGCTGCCCGGCTCCGAGAACCATAACAGGCGACGGTTTGCACGGTCTGCTCGGAAGGCGCAGCAGAAGAGACGAGGAGGGTGACACAGCGTGTCGGCAGGCGCCTGAGGCGCTATGGCTACACGCTCCTGGACGAGCCCACATGCGGAGGTCCCCATGTCCCGCGAGATCCCGGGACCGGTCTTGCTCACCGGGGCCACCGGCTTCCTGGGCAGCCACCTCCTCACCGCCCTGGTGGACCAGGGCCTCGAGGTCACCTGCCTGGTGCGTCCCAGCAGCGCCACGCAGCACCTTTCGGGGCCTGGAGTGCGGGTGGTGCGCGTGGCCATGGACGGAGACAGCCTGGAGCTGGACAGAGCCGTGCACGGCCACGCCACCGTCATCCACGCCGCCGGCGCGGTCAGGGCCCTGGACTACGCCAGCTTCCTGGCGGCCAACGCCGATCTCACCGAGCGCATCGCCCGAGTCTGCCTGCGAGCCCCCACACCCCCAGAGCGCTTCGTGCTGATCTCGAGCGTCGGCGCCACCGGGCCGGCCACAGGGGGGGATGCGCTCACCGAACACCACCCACCCGGCGAGCGCACCGACTACGGCCGCTCCAAGTGGGAGGCCGAGCGGCGTCTGCTGGCCCTGAAGGGTCGGCTGCCCTGCGCAATCCTTCGCCCGACGGCCATCTTCGGGCCCCGGGACAGCGAGATGCTCCCGGTGCTACAGCTGGCCCGGGCCGGCTGGCTGCCGGCCTTCGCGGGGGCGGGGCAGATCTACAACCTGGCCCACGTCGACGACATCGTGCAGGGCATCCTGCTGGCGTGCGGTGCGGGCGAGCTCCCCTCCGGATCCACCTTCCTGCTGGGCAGCTCGCAGGAGCCCAGCGCGGACGAGCTGTGTCAGATCCTGAGCGTGGTGCTCGAGCGCCGGGTGCGCCTGCTCCCACTGCCCCGCTCCCTGCTCTGGACCGCCGCGTACCTCTCGGAGATCAGCGCCGCGCTCCGCCGCCAGCCGGCCATGCTCAACCGCCAGAAGATCCCCGAGCTCACCGGCAACTGGCGCCTGGACCTGGGCCGGGCGCGCCAGGAGCTTGGCTTCGAGCCACGGATGGGGCTCGAGGCAGGCCTTCGCGCAACCGTCGGCTGGTATCGCCAGCAGGGCTTGCTCTAAGCTTCCGCCATGCTCGAGCTGAAGAAGATCTGGTCGGACCTGGACAAGAAGGGCCTGGTGATCGTGGGTGGCACCTGCGCACTGCTGGGGCTGTACGTCTACCAGGGTGATCCCTCCTTCTTCGAACACTGGCTGGCACCTGGCCTGGAGCTGGGAGCCTGGGGCTCCTGGGCCGCCCGCTGCTGGCAATACGCCGTGGCCGTGGTGCTCATGCTCGTGCTGCCCATCGCCTGGTGGTGCTTCGCCGAGAGGCGGCCCATCGCCGATGCGGGCATGGGCCTGGGCGACGCTCGCTTCGGGCTGCGCTTCCTGGTTGTGGCCGCCCTGGCGCTCACCCCGGTGCTGTGGATCAACGCCGGCTCCCCGGAGTTCCAGGCAGAGTACCCGCTGGTGGCGCTCTCCGGCGTTTCCTGGGGGCACTTCCTCGCCTGGCAGCTATGCTACGCGGTCTACTACTTCGCCTGGGAGTTCTTCTTCCGCGGCTTCCTGCAGCTCGGCGCGGCGCGGCGCCTCGGGGTGCTGGGTGCCATGGCCCTGCAGGTCAGCGCCAGCACCCTGCTGCACATCGGAAAACCGCAGGGCGAGACCATGGCCGCGGTGGTGGCCGGGCTGGCCTTCGGCGTGGTGGCCCTCCGCGCGCGCTCCTTCCTGTACCTCTTCCTGCTGCACTGGTATGTGGGCTGCCTGACCGACCTGTTCTGCCTGATCCGCGCCGATGCGGCTGGAGGCCTGCTGCCATGAGGGTTCTCGTCACCGGAGCCAGCGGCTTCATCGGCTCTGCCCTCTGCGAGCAGCTGGCCAGCTGCGGCCACACCGTGCGCGCCCTCGACCTCACGCCCCCTCCCTCCGACCTCGCCTGCCCTGTGGAGCCAGTCCAGGGTGACGTGACCGATCCCGACACCTGCGCTCGGGCCGTGCATGGCTGCCAGGCCGTCTGCCACCTGGCCGCCCGAGTGGGTGACTGGGGCCCAGCCCACGCCTACATGGCGGTCAACGTCGGTGGCACCGAGAGCCTGCTGGGTGCTGCCCGAAGCGCCGGTGTGGGCCGCTTCGTGCTGGTCAGCTCCCTGGCGGTGCATCACTACGGCGGCCACCTCCACGCCGACGAGCGGGCCCCCAGAGACGCCACCGTCAACGCCTACGCGCGCTCGAAGATCGCGGCCGAGGATGTGCTTCGTGCGCAGGCGGGCCCCGTGGAGTGGGTCATCGTAAGGCCTGGAGTGTTTCCCTTCGGCCCCCGGGACCGCACCTCCTTCTCCCAGCTGGCCGCCGTGGCCGAGCGTGGGGGGCTGGGCACCATCAACGGCGGCACCGCTCTGGTGACCACCGCCTACGTGGAGAACCTGGTGCAGGGCCTGCGCCTGGCCGTGGAGCACCCCCGTGCAGCGGATCAGGTCTTCGTGATGGGCGACCCGGAGCCCGTCAGCTGGAAGGATCTCTTCCAGCGCCTGGCCGCAGCCCTCGATGCGCCTCGACCGAGGCTGAACCTGCCCGAGCTGGTGGCCTACCCCCTCGCCACCACCATGGAGCTGGGCTACCGCGCGCTGGGGATCCGCAGCGCACCGATGCTCACCCGCTACCGAGTGCTGCTTGCGGCGCGCGACTGCCACTTCGTGAGCACCAAGGCCACCCAACTGCTGGGCTACGAGCCCCGGGTGGGACTGGACGAGGCCATCGCCCGAACGGTGGCCTGGTACCGGGAGCAGCAGCGCACACCCCCCACGGAGGCACCGTGAGCACTCCCCTCCGCCTGCAGCGCCTGGGCGCCCACTACCAGCTGGTCCTCCACGGCCCCGATGACCTGGCCCGCATCACCGAGCTCGACCCCGCTCGCTGGATGGCCAACAGCGCACCGGTCCAGGGCCTCAGCTGCGATCCCGCCTTCCTGCGCTATCTCGACACCAACCGCGACGGGCGCATCCAGCCCGACGAGCTGGTGGAGGGCGTGAACTGGCTGCTGCGCTGCATGGGGGATCTGACGGGGGTGGGCGAGCGAAGCCCGGCGCTGGTGCTCGATCACATCGACAGCGACACCAGCGAGGGCCGTGGCCTGCGCGCTTCGGCCGAGCGCATCCTGGCCAACCTGGGCCACGCCGACGCCCCCCGCCTGCACATCGATCAGCTCCGTGACCGCAAGCAGCTGGTGGGCTCGGGCTCCACCAACGGCGACGGGGTCATCCCCTGGGAGGTGATCGGGAGCCAGCGCCTGCGGAGCTTCGTGAAGGACCTGGCCCAGACCATGGGCCCCGCCACCGACGCCAGCGGCAAGCAGGGGGCCACCACGGAGCAGCTCGACGCCTTCCTCGCCCAGGCCCGCGCCTGGCTCGACTGGCACAGCGCCGGAGACGCCGACGGACCCGACGGCGAGCCCCTCTGCTTCTGGGGAACGGAGACCCAGCCAGCGTGGCGCGCCACCCAGGCCGTCGCCGGGCAGCTCGAGGCCTACTTCGCCCTGTGCGAGCTGGTGGCCATGGGCGGCGATCCTCCCACAGCCAACGACGGTGACTGGCTGGCCCAGGCCCCCATCGCTCGCCCTCGAGCGGACGGCCTGCTGCGGATCGACGGCTGGCTGCACCCCGACCAGCGCGAGCCCTGGGAGCGCTTCTCCCGCCTGGTGCTCGAGCGCATGGGCCTGGCGGACAAACCCCTCAGCGCCAGCCGTTGGGCGCGCATCCTGCGCCGCTTCCGCCCCTACGCCGCCTGGCTGGCCAAGCGGCCCGACACCCCTGTGGAGAAGCTCGGCCGCGCCAAGCTCGTGGACTACACCACCGATCCCACCCTGGTGGAGGGGCTGAAGGCCCTGGTGGCCGCGGACCGCGCTGTGGCCAAGGAGCTCGAGGGCGTGGCCGATGTGGAGCGGCTCATCCTCTACCAGCGCTTCCTGCTGGACTTCTGCAACAACTTCGTGAGCTTCTCCCGCTTCTACGATCCCCGGGTGCGCTCCCTCCCAGAGGCGGGGACCCTGCTGATGGACGGGCGCAACTTCCAGCTGTGCGTGCGCGTGGGCGATCGCAAGGCCCACAAGGAGCGGGCGGCCGCCTCGGGCTTCTTCTTGCTCTACGTCAAGGTCCAGGAGCCCAAGGAGCCGTTCGAGGTGGCCGTCGCGGTCACCGGCACCCACCGGGGTGACCTGCATCCCGGAAAGCGCGGTGTGTTCTTCACCCCCGACGGCCGAGTGCTCCCCGCGGTCGTGGTGGACCTGCTCGAGAACCCCATCTCGGTGGGCGAAGCCCTGCGCAGACCCTTCGAGCGGCTGGGGACCTTCCTCGCCCAGCAAGCCGAGCGGCTCACCGAGTCCCGCTACGCCAAGCTGGAGAAGGGCGTGGACAGCGCCGTGAGCAAGGCCGACGCCTCCCTCGAGGCCCTGCCCGAGGCCGCGACCGCGGCCGCTGAGGCCGAGCCCGAGCCAGCCACCACCACCCAGGCCCCCGCCGACACTTCCTCCCGCACCAGGGAGCTGCTGCTGTCCGGGGGTGTCGCCCTGGCCGCCCTCAGCTCGGCGCTGGCCTACATCGCAAAGACCCTGGCCTCCATCGGCTATCTCAACCTGCTGATCATGGCGGCGCTGCTGGCTCTGTGCTTCACCGTACCCACCGCCATCGTCACAGCGCTCAAGCTGCGTCGACGCGACCTGGCGCCGGTGCTGGAGGCCTCTGGTTGGGGCATCAACTACACCCTGAGGGTCCCAGGTTGGTCCAGCCCGGTGTTCACCCGGGTGCCGCCCCTGCCTGCGGGTGCCAGCCTCGAGAGCCGCGACCTGCTGCGGGAGTACGAGGCCCTGGCCGAGACCAGCGAGCGCAGCGAGCGCCGCCGCAGGATGGTGCTGCTGACGATCCTGCTGGCGCTGGTGGCCGTGCTGGCGGTGGTGCTGCGGATCAGCGCCTGACGCGGTTGCTCAGGTCGCGCACGCGGTCGGCCAGGTGCTTGAGGAAGGCCTGGTAGACCTTGGTGCCCACGCTGGGCTCGTTGGCCACCAGGTGCAGGAAGTCCGACCGGCGGATGATGAGCAGGGTGCACTCGTTCTCAGCCCAGACATCGGCCGAGCGGGGCTGGTCCTCGAGCAGGGAGAACTCGCCGAAGTGGCCGCCAGGACCGATGGAGGTGAGGTGGACCCGGCCGTCCTTGATGGCGACGCTGCCGGTGACCACGATGTAGAACTCGTCGCCCCGGCTGCCCTTGCGGATGATGCGATCACCCTTGACGTAGTGCTGCTCGTAGAGGATGCGGTTGATCTTCACGCACTCGCGATCGCCCAGTTGCGCGAACAGGAAGATGTCCTGCAGGAACTCCACCCGCTCCAGCACGCCCATGCGGGCGGGGTGCTCCTCGACCTGCTGCTCGACCTCGACGACCAGCACGGTGACGTTGTCGTGCCCGCCCGCCTCGAGGGCGGCCTGGATCGCGGCGTCCACCAGCTGCTGGCCCTGGTAGTGGAGCGCCAGATCCTGGATGTACTCGTGGGTCAGCATGTCGCTGAGCCCGTCCGAGCACAACAGGAGGCGATCGCCAGGGCGGAGATCCAGGTACAGGGCGTCGACCTCCACCTCAGGCTGGATGCCCACCGAGCGGGTGATGAGGTTCTTGCGCGGGTGGTCCTCGGCTTCTTCGGGCGAGATGCGCCCAGCCCGCAGCAGCCGGGTGACCAGGCTGTGGTCTTCGGTGACCTGAAACAGCTCGCCATCGCGGAGCAGGTAGAGCCGTGAGTCGCCAACGTGGCAGACGTAGGCCTCGGCCTCTACCGCCATGAACATGACCACGGTGGTGCCCATGCCCCGGTGGGCGCGGACGCGCTTGGCCTCGTCGTGGACCATGCGGTTGGCCTGCTCGATGACCTGGGGCAGGTAGTGCAGAGCCCAGCGTCGTCCGCGCACGGCGTCTTCGCTCTGCTCGCTTAGGGAGAGCGCCAGGCTACGCGCCTGACGGGCCACTTCCTCGACCACCATGCGCGACGCCACCTCGCCCGCGTTGGCCCCGCCCATACCGTCCGCTACCACGAACACGCTGTTGCGCTCGTCGAGCAGCATGGCGTCTTCGTTGTGGTCCCGTACGCAGCCGGGGTGAGTGCCGCCGAAGGCCTTGAGGCGCATGGAAAGTCCTGTGCTCTATCGATCCTCTGGACCTTATCGGATCGGGGCTCCCCATGGGAAGTGCCCGATGAAGAGGGAGCGTTCCGGAGGCGGTCTCAGGCGAACCTGACGGACTCGCAGCCCGCCAGCTCCCACTTGACCATGAAGTCGTTGAGGGGGATCTCGTACTGCTCGTCCACGTCGTCCCAGGGGTAGGGGTCCATCACCTTGACGGATTCGGTGAGCTCCTCGACCATCACCCAGTGAGCGCCGACTGTGCCATCGGGGAAGCGATCGATGATGCGAGCGATCCAGGGAAGGTTGCGTCCGAACTGGTAGCGGCGCACCGCGCGGGCCCGCTCGTCGCGGTCGCCAGACTCGCCCAGGTCGGTGGAGACGTGATCGGAACCGTACAGCCCACCCACGAAGGTGGCCACAGCGTCGATGTCGGGCTCGTCCACACCCAGAGCGCCCAGGACCGCATCGACCAGCACATGCCCGAAGGCATCGATCTCGGCCTCGGGATCGG
>CAZHIK010000241.1:0-10271 GCA_964532635.1 uncultured Enterobacterales bacterium | reverse complement strand
GCTGCCGTCCACATCCACGGCGCGGATGGCGCCGAAGCTGTTGAAGGCCACAGGACCCGTGCCCGAGACCTCGAGCATGAACATGCCCTCGCCGCCCAGGAAGGTCTTGGAGCCGCCCCACTTGGTGTTCAGCTCGATGCCGGGGCCCGAGGCCAGGTACGAGCTGGACTGGAGGTAGAGCTTGCCGCCGGTCAGCTCGGTGACCTGGATGTCGCCGACCATCTTGGGGGCCAGGTCCACGTTGGCCGGGCCGCCGGTTGCGGTGAAGTGGTTCTGGAAGAAGGACTCGCCGCCGAGCATTCGCTTCAGGCCGCCCAACAGGCCGCCCTTTCCACCGCTCTTGTAGGTGGTGGTGACGTCGACGTTGCTGCTCATGGAGACCATGGCGGAGGGCTCGGCCACGACCGTCTCGCCGTCGGCGAGGTGGGCGATGGCCAGGGCGTAGGAGGGGCCGTACTTGATGTCGAAGTGCATGATGTCCTCCCTAGGCCGGCAGCTGGGGGGTGACCCAGGAGACGAAGGAGCCGAGGTTGCGGGTCTGCATGTAGAGCTTGCCGGTGCCGGACAGCTCGAGGACCATGCCCTCGCCCGACATCATGGTGGCCTTGAGGCCGCCCACGGAGCGGACGCGCGCGGTCAGGGTGGGCTCGTAGGCCACCAGGTGGCCGGTATCGACGACGTAGGCGCCGTCGACATCCACCTCGAGGATGCCGCCGTAGGCGTTGACCAGCAGGTCGCCTTCGCCGGAGCACTCCAGGAAGAAGGCGCCTTCCTTGGACAGGATCATCTTGAGGCCGCCGAAGACCAGCTTCTGCTTCACCCCGGGGGAGCACGCCAGGAAGGAGCTGGCCTGGACCCGCAGCTTGGTGTCGCCGCTCAGCTGATGGTGCACGATGTCGCCCACCAGTGAGGGAGCCAGCATCACCTGGGCGCCGTCCTGGGTGGAGCGGAACTCGTTGAGGAACATGGACTCGCCGCCCATCACCTTGCGCACGATGGCGGCGAAGATGGTGACGAACAGACCGATCACGCGGCCGACGAAGCCCGCGTCTGGATCCGCGGCGCTGGCGAACTTGGTGTCCAGGGCCAGGCCATCAGTGAAGGCCACCATGGCGCCCGCTTCGGACATGAAGGTCTCGCCCTGGTTGAGTGTGACGGTGGCCATCGCGTAGGACGGCCGGCTCTCGACTTCGATCTGCATGGAGGTTCCTGGGTTGGAGGCCCCCACTCGGTATGGGTGGGCTGATCCCGTGTCAACGGAGCGGCGTCGTCGTGACCCCGCGCTGATCCCGCACGTCGGAGCCTGGGGGTGGGGAAGGGGGTCGCAAGGCCAGGATCAGATAGTGTTTCACCGCTCCCCACCAGCGGCTGTCCCCATGTGCTCATCCCCCCGCGCCTCACTCCTCCTGGCCCGGCTCGGCTTCGCCCTGGCGCTGCTGCTCGCTCTGCTTGCCTGGTGGTCGCTCCAGGTCCACGCCTGGTTCGACCTGTGGGCCTTCGGCGCGCTGTCCATGCTGCCCGTGGCCCTGACCACGCGCTCCTACTCTGCTGTGCTCGAGGCCTTGTTCCTGGTGGTGAACCTCTGGATCTACCAGGCACTGGGGCTCGAGGATCCCTGGCTGCTCAGCCTGGCGCTGCTGGTGCCCATGCTCGCCTGGCCCCTCGGCGCCCTGCGCTCGTGGCCGGCGGCGGCCGTGGGCCTGTCGGTCAGCCTGGCCTGGCTGTGGTGGCTACCCTGGGGCGACTACGGCCTGGGCTGGTGGGCGCTGCTGGGCTTCTGCCTGCTGGCCTGGCCCTTCTTCCTGCTCGGGCTGGCCCACGCCGCGCACGGGCCGCCCCGCCATGTGGACCTGGTGGTCAACTCCTACTCCAGCAACTCGGCGCACCTGGCGGAGCGCTTCGCCGACGGCGTGCGGTCATCGGGCGCCCAGGTCAGTGTGCACCGCTTCCACCACCAGGAGCGCTTCGAGATGGACCTGCAGGGCGACGCGCTGGCCATCTCCTTCCCCGTCATCGGTTGGCGGCCGTCCTGGCCGGTGATGACCCACCTGCTGGCCCGGCTACCCCGCGGGCGCGGCAAGCCCGCGTTCGTGCTCTACACCGCGGGTGGAGCGCCCGAGAACGCCGGGGTCTTCGTCCAGCTGGCGCTGCTGCTCAAGGGCTACCGCCCGGCGGGCCGCGCCTGGCTGCAGTACCCCTTCAACCTGCCCACGGCCCGCATCGGCCCCAAGGTCCTGTGGCGCTTCATCGATGGCCTGGTTCCCCTGGCCTACGAGCAGCGGCTGGTGGAGGGCATGGGCGCAGACTGGGCCGCGGGGAGGACCGCGGGCTGGCCCTTCGTGTTCTGGCCCACGCCGTGGATCCCCATCGCGCTGCCCATCGAGAATCCCTGGTTCGATCGCTACGCCATCCGCAACCACGTCTTCCGGAAGCGCTGCAACGGCTGTGGGCTGTGCGTGCGCACCTGCCCGGTGGAGCGGTTGGAGATGGTGGACGGCATCCCCCGCGCCCAGGGCACCTGCGCTGTCTGCGTGGCGTGCGTCAACAACTGCCCCACCAACGCCATGCACATGTGGGGCTTCACGGAGTACGGCCAGCAGTACTGGGCGCGCTGGCCCAAGCTGCTGGTCAAGAAGCGCCCCAAGGGGACTCGACCGGGGTGAGCCCGCGGGAGCGAGCTCGGTCTGCGGGCCCCTACCAGCTCAACCCCAAGGCGGCGGAGCCGTAGTCGTCCGGCTCCGGCTGCTGTCGATACTCGGGGGACAGCAGCACGTGGCTGTAGGCCAACCAGGTCTTCCCGATGGTCAGCACCAGTCCAGCTTCGGCTGTGCCGACGGCCCAGCGCTTGGGCACCGACGGTCCCTCGATGACGCTGTTGCCGTCCAGGAACAGGTTGCGGCCCACCAGGCGACCCTCCATGGAGAGGATGGCCTGGACGCCCAGGCCGCGGAGCGGTTCGTTGCGGTGGGAGCCGCCGATGCGCGGTGAGATGCGGGGAGGTCCGCGGTGGCTGTCGAGCCATCGCCCAGCGCGCAGGGTGAGGCCGCTCGAGGAGGTGATGTAGACGTTGCCCAGGTTGGCGCCGAGCACCGGCTGCACGTCCCAGCCCCAGCCCCCGCCCGAGGCTTCTGGGGCCAGACGCCAGCCTCGGCGGTAGCCCAGGTTCAGCCCGGGCTCGTTGGACAGCTGGTGGGACCAGCCCGCGGGGTGCCGGCTGGCGGACCACTCGTGTGCCCACACCTGCAACTCCTCGCCCAGGGCCGAGGGCCCCACCACGCCCAAGGTCAGGTCCCACTGGTCCCAGCGGACCTCACCCACCACCGACAGCCCTGCTCGAGTGTAGAGCCAGCCCGCGTAGGGACGCTCCTCGGCAGGGGGAGTGGTCCACTCGATCTCGTGGGGCGTGAACAGGTTCTGCCCAAGGCCCGCGAAGCCTTCCACCTCCCCGTCGGCGGCGGTGAGCGGCAGGGCCCGCCCGATGCGCACCAGCCCCCTCGGCAAGCGCGCCTGGTCCAGCGCCAGCAGGACTTCCTGCCCACAGCTGTAGTGGTGGTCGGTGTCGGCGAAGCTGTCGTTGTCGAACAGCAGGGTCACCGAGGCGGCCTGGGCTCCCTTGGGGGACGCGAGCCCCAGGCCCAGCACCAGCGCGAGCCTCGTCACTACCCGGTGGAGGCGCGAGCTCGCGCGTGGCGTAGGGTGGCTTGCAGGGGGGATTTCAGCGGCGAGAGGCGCTCTGGGCCCTCGCCGGGATGGACGCTCACTTCTCACCCTCGTCCCGCTGCCAGTCGTCGTCCATCAGGCAGCGCTCCACGCGGCCCGTGCACAGGCGCAGGTTGCCCCCGAGGCTGGGGATCCCATCGGGCTGATCGGCGGCGAGGACCAGGGCCAGGGCTGTCACCTGGTCACCCTGCTCGACATCGGGAGCGCTCTCGCCCCAGGGGATGCCGTCCAGGACCACGGCGCTGCCGTCGGTCAGCGTCAGCACCCCGCGGCCCCACCACGGGCTGTCGTCGCCCGGGGCTTCGAGGCTGGTCAGCGTGCCGAGGCAGTGGGCCCACAGGCCGACCCTGGCCTCGAGGGCGGCCCGGTCTTCGACGAAGGGCGGCGCGGGGATGCGGGTGGGGATGGGGTCGTAGGGCGTCTCGCCGGGGGCCAGCGCGATGGTGTCCAGCTCGAAGTGGGTGCCCGCCACGCTCTGGACATAGGGCGAGTTGGTGTAGGGCCGGCCGGTCACCACCACCCGCTTTTCGGCGTACTGCAGCTCGGCGGCTACCGGGCGGTAGGAGCGAATCCACGCCTCGCCGTCGTCGAAGTGCAGGCTGGCCGCCTGCAGGCGCTTGCCCCCCGCGACCGGGGCCACGACGTACAAGGCCTCGCGCTCGACGGGCTCGCCGAAGGTCGGTTCGTAGCTCGGCTCCGGCGCCGGCATGGGGGCGTCGTCGTCGGGGAAGGGGAGCTCTTCGATGGAGGTGGGCTCGGACACGGGGGTGGGCTCCAGCGGCGTTGACGGTTGGACCTTGTCGCCGCAGCCAGTGTTGAACAGGAAGGCCAGCGTGAGGATGGTGAGCGGCTTCATGCCTCCCATCATTGCACGGAGGCGCCCCTCCGTTGGTGGAGGGGCTGCTGGTGGGTGCGGGCGTGGCCTACGATCAGTCAGCGCTCTTGGCGACGCGGAAGCCCGTGGTCTCGGAGTCGTAGTCGGGGGTGTTGCGGCCGCGCGCAGCGGCGCGCAGGTTGCGCGGTGGGTTGTTGTAGGAGCCGCTGCGGAAGACTCGGTCTGTGGCCAGCTCGGGACCCCAGGGATCGGTCTCGCTGCCGGTGTATTCGGAGTACCAGTCGTGCACCCACTCCCAGACATTGCCGTGCATGTCGAACAGGCCGAGGGAGTTCTCGGCTTCGCTCCCCACAGACGAGGGCACGCCACCGCTGTTGCCACAGTAGACGGCGATGTCGTCGACCATGGAGCCGTTGTCCAGCTGAAGCGATCCCTCGCAGTCACTATCGTCGCCCTCGTACAGGTTGCCGCCGTTGTTGAAGGCCGAGGCGGTGTCCCCGCGAGCGCCCAGCTCCCACTCGGCTTCGGTGGGCAGGCGGTAGCCGGTGCAGTCGTAGGGGCTGTCCAGAGTAGGTTCGAGCACGCAGTCGGTGCCCTTGCCCTCGCCTGTGCACTCGTAGCAGAGATCCAGCCCGGTCTCGGCCGAGAGTCCGTTGCAGTACCCGGCAGCCTGGTGCCAGGTGACGTTCACCACCGGGCAGTCCACGCACGCGTGCTGTCCGGAGGGCAGGTCGCCCACGACCGCCAGGAACTCGGCCTGTGTGATCTCGGTGGTGCCCAACCAGAATCCCCCGCTCAGGACGACATCGTGGGCGTTCTCGGACTCGCTCCTGCCCACCTCCTCGGTGGGACTCCCCATGCTGAACGTGGTGGCCTCCACCTGTTCCATCGCGGGGGGCTCGATGGGACCGGTGGCGGTGTCGTCGGCACCGCTGTTGGCCTGTTCCCAGGCTTCCCAGGAGCCGGGGTACATGCCGAGGCAGCCGCTGAGGGGGACCAGCAGGATGAGGGTCTTCGAGGCGTTCATCGCCACCTCGTCAGCGGCAGTGTTGGGCGATGGCGTTGCACCGCACAGTGGTGGTCTGGCCCTCGGTCACCACCACGAAGCCAGGCAGCTCGATGGTGGCACCGGTGGCGAAGGAGACCCGCAGGTCGTAGCTTCCGGCAGCAAGCTCGCCTGGGATGTGGGTGCTGCCGTCGCTGGCGGTCAGCACCACGCCTTGGACCTCGCCCTGGATCTCGACGGTGCCCGTAGCCGCGGTGGCTGGTGGCTCCTGGGCTGGCAGGGGGGCGGGCGTTGTGCTGGGCAGGGAGGTGGCTGGCGGCTCGGGGAAGTCGGTGGGTGGGGACGCCGGCTCCGGCGTGGGGGTGGCAACCTCGACCTTCGCGGGCTCTGGAGACTCGGTGGGCTCGGGCTCGGCGGTCGCCGCAGGAGCCGGGGAGACGGTCGAGACGTCCTGGTGTACGGCGGCCGGGCCCTGGTCCTGTGCTGGGGCATCGGGCTGCTGGAACCAGGACATCGTGTACCCGAGCAGGAGCGTGCCTCCGACCAGCAGGCTCGCCCCGGTCAGACCCCCGAGGAGCATCAGCAGCCTTCGGGTGGAGGCGTCCGCTTCCGCGGGTGCCGGCTCGTCTCGAGGGTCCGATGCGGGGATGCGGGCGCTCAACGTGAAGGTGTCGCCGCCCGGCGCCATCGTGTTCGAGGTGTCCTGCGGATCGGTCGGATGAGTACCGAAGTCCACGGTCCCGGAGGAGCTGGGGGCGGTGATGGGCGAGTTCGAGAGCACCATGGGCTCCACGTCCGTCTCAGCCTGCTCGACCTTGTCCAGGTTGTCCGCGATCCAGGTCTTGAGCCAAGGCCCGGGCGCCTCGAGAAACAGCTGCTGCAGTGTGGCCACCACCTCCGCGGTGGAGGGGCGTTCCTCCCAGTCGTAGTCCAGCATGCGGCCGAGCAGGTCGTGGACCTTCCCACCCAGCTCACCACCGAGCTGGCGCTGCAGGGATGCCAGGCGACCTGCGACCACCTCGTCGTGCTTGTTGACGTGCACTGACAGAGGGCCGAGCTTGCGGCCACTCAGCGACTCCAGGATGACCACCCCCAGGGCGAACACATCGGCGGCCGGGGTGTCGTTCCCGTCGTAGCGCTCTGGGGCGATGTAGCCGGTGGAGCCGAAGGAGCGGGAGCGGGTCATGGCCTCGCGCTCGTCGAACGCCGCGCGGGCGATGCCGAAGTCCAGGACCTTGACCTCGCCGGCTGGAGTGATCCGGATGTTCGCCGGCTTGATGTCGCGGTGGATGATGCCGAGATGTTTGCCGGTGCGGGGGTCCTCTGCGTTGTGCGCAACCTGCAGCGCGGAGGCGACCTCGGTGGCGATCTCGAAGGCGGTTCGCGGGGGCAGGGGCCCCAGCTCCACCAGTTCCTTGAGATCGGCACCCTCGACGAACTCCATGACGATGGCCCAGCGTCCCTGGAAGTTGAGCAGGTCCTCGACATGGATGATGGCGCGGTGTCGAAGCATGCCCAGCAAGCGCGCTTCGTCGCGCAGGCGTGCCTTGAAGTCCTCGACCTTGCCGGTGTCTTCGTTGAGCAGCTTGATGGCCACCTGCTTGGTGAACCCGCTGCCAGCACGCAGCTCGCCTCGATACACGGCACCGAAGCCGCCCTGGCCCAGGATGGCGAGCACCCGGTAGCTGCGGGCCGGAGCGCCGTTGGTGGAGTGGGGGGAGCCTTCGGTCATCACCGGTTGCCCCGGACGACGGCCGTGACCATCAGAGCGCTACCCGCTGCGCCCATCGTCCAGCCGCCGATGGTGGTGCCAAGCCCCACTCGGTACAGACGCTCGGCGCTGGTTCTGTCGGGGGTCTCGAGCATCCTCTGCTCGAGCAGTTCGCCGGTCAGGAGCCCACCGACGCCTGCCACAGCCAGCGCAGCGCCACCCACCAGCAGGCGCCCGGAACCGTGGGACAGGCCAGGCTGGGTGGCGGCGTCTGGGAGGAGCTCGGCTTGTGAGGGAGGCGGGGGGACGAGGATCTCCAACAGGTCGGGGGGGATCTGCTCGGTCTCCATGTACCAGGAGGAGAGGGTGCCCGTGGCGGGAAGCAGCTGAACCATCGCCGTCCGCCCCAGGGGCAGCTGGGTGGCTCCGGGAGCCCCGTCCAAGAACCAGGCCCCGGCCCCGGGGGGCAGATCCCGACCGGTCGTCGAGGGCGCTGGTGTGGCCTGCTCGAAGGCGCGGTACAGCAGGCTGCCCTGCGGAGCCAGCTTCAGATCGGGCTGGTAGTCGGGCTGTAGCGCCAGGAGCCCCCGGTACGCGCGTGTCGACAGGGCGATGTCCTGGTGGCGCGCACCCACCAGGGCGAAGGCGCGGTGGATCTCGAGTGTGTCCTTGCCGGTCATCACCTCGGACAGGCAGCCGATCTCTTCGCGCAGGGTGTCCGCCGCGTGGTCGAAGTCCTCCCAGGCCCACTCCTCGTACGCCCGGTCGGCTTCCTGGACGGAACGCTGGAGATCCGCGGCGTTGGCCGGGCAATCTGCGCGTGTCGGCGAGGGCAGTGTGAGCAGGATCAGGGCGAGCAAGTTCGACTCCCCACATGAAGGACCGTGGCCCGTGATGCTACCACATCGGCGGCTGCTCGGGATGGCTGTGGGTGGGGAGCTTCCCCTGGCCGAAGCTGGCGCGATCGTCGCGGTCGAGGGCTGCTATGGGCACCGCCCCAGCATGCGCTCTACCCGGGGCATCAGGGCCTCGGCGCGGGTCAGCAGCTCCTCGGCGCCGGAGCCGTCCTGTGCCTCCAGCACCTGGCCCACTCTCTCGTTGAGCGGGGCCAGATCGTCGAGCAGGCGCTGGGCCGGCGCGTAGTCGCAGCCCTCGAGGCGGGCCTGGTACTCGAGCCAGGCTCCGTGCGCGGCGTCCACCTGCTCCACCGGCCCGAAGGGCTCGCCGCTCCAGTGACGCTCGAGGTGGCGGAGCTGCTCGTCGATCTCCCGGGTGAGGGCCTGGGCGTCGGCGTGGCGCTCGTCGTGAACGCCAGCTTCTTCCATGCGTTGCTCGACGTCGATGAAGCTGTCCCTCGCCGACTCGAGGTAGTGGCGTGCCTGGTCCTGCTGGTGCCCCTCGATCGGGCCGCAGGTCGCGGTCTCGCCGCTGCCGGTGCAGTCCGTCTCTGCCAGCCAGGTGCCCAGGTTTCGGCGGCAGTGGGCCAGGGTGAGGAGAGCCTCGACGGCCAGGTCGAGGTCCTCGCTCTCGCCAAGGGGTTCGCCAGCGCCCTCGATGGCCTCGAGGGCGGCCACCTTCTGCCCCAGCAGCCGCTGGTCGTTCTGGGCGATGGAGTCGAAGGCCTCGACGCGCTGGTACAGCTGCTCGAAGGCCTGCTCGTGCTCCTGTGGAGCGAGCATCGTGCGGCCTACGAGCAGGGCGACCACCACCAGCAGGAGCAGCGCGATCCCCATCACCGAGAGCCCCGCCAGGACCGGGAGCCAAGGCAGGCGCCGCTTCGGGGGCAGCGGCGCGGGCTGGGGGCGAGGTTGCGTGTGGGCCGCGGGCTCGGAGGGGAGCGACCCGCTGTCGTGCTCCCTCCGCGCCTGGCGCAGCTGCTCGAGGGCGTCGTGGGCCGTGGCCGGGCGGTCCTGCACCTCGGTCGCGCACCAGCTCGCGATCAAGGCGGCGAGCCAGCTGGGGCAGGTGGGGATGGCCTCCTTCAGGCGTGGGGCACCCTTCCCCAGGTGCCAGCCGATCTTCGAGGGCAGGTCTCCGTCGGGGCACGCGGGCCGGCCGGCCAGCAGCTCCCAGGCCACCAGCCCCACGGCGTAGACGTCCGCCGAGGGCGAGCTGTGCCCGGAGAAGCGCTCCGGCGCCATGTAGTCCACGCTGCCCGAGACCATGCCGGTGCGGGTGGCCTTGGTGGAGTGGGTGGCCTTGGCGATGCCGAAGTCCATCAGCTTGACGGTGCCGTCGGTGCAGAGGAAGACGTTGGCGGGCTTGATGTCCCGGTGGCTGACGCCCTTGGCGTGGGCGTAGGCCAGCCCCTCGAGCATCGCCTCCACCAGGTCGAGCACCTGGTCGGGCTGCAGGGGGCCACGCTCGAGGCGCTCGGCCAGCTCCTCGCCCTCGAGCAACTCCATGGCCACCGCGAGCACCCCTGGCTCCACGATCAGGTCGCGGAAGCGGACGATGTTGGGGTGGGAGAGACCGTAGAGGATCTCGCACTCCCGGCGCATCATCTTCTCGAACGTGGGATCCCGGGTCAGATCGGCGTGGGCGACCTTGATGGCCGCCTCGATGCTGCCCATGTGGACGTGCACGCCGCGGTACACAGCACCGAAGCCGCCCTCACCCAGCAGCACCTCCAACCTGTACTGCCCTACCTGCTCGCCTAGCATCGATCCTCCCGGAGCGGCGCCCCGCGGTCCAGGGAGATGTACCATGTCTTCCCATCGGCGGGGCCCAGCTGACCTGCCCCGATGCGTTGTACCAACTCTCACAGCCGAGGCGTGAGACTCGGCGCGCTGGCGGCTCATGCTTCCAGCGCGGGTGGCCGGTACCCCACCGAGCTGCGGGCACTGCGGTGGGCCGGTGTCCATCTCGGCGGGCGGCAGGGCCGCATCGCGGGGGCTCCCTGGATCGGCTCATCGAGGAGAACACGCTGTCGGAGGGCGGGGCTCAGGTGGCCTACCGGGTCAAGGACCCTAGCCTCGGGTTTCGCTACCAGGAACCGT
>CAZHIK010000240.1:0-10283 GCA_964532635.1 uncultured Enterobacterales bacterium | reverse complement strand
GTCTGTGTCGGTGTCTGTGTCGGTGTCTTCGGGCTGGGTGTCGTCGGTTTCCGGGTCCTTCTCACCGCAGGCGACCAGCAGGCAAGGCAGCAAGACCAGGGGTAGGAGGCGTGCACGCATGGGAAGTTCCTCGATGGCGTCGGAGCGCTGGAATGGACAATCTCTTCTTCTGCCTCGGTTTTTCGCCGTCTGCCTCCCCAGATTGTCAAGAAAGCAGTAATTCTCACGGCTGGCATCGGCCCAGGCGGCATCCTCGAGCCACTGCGACTTCGCGCTGCTCTGCGTGCGTTAGCGACTGGGGGTATTGGACAGCGACCGGGTCCTCCACCCTGGCGAAGCGGTGCCTCGAGCAGCACATCGCGCTGCCGGCATCCCCCGCCCCTGAAGGGGCACCCTCTCCCCGGGGGGAGAGGGATCTCGTCTTGTTGTGGAGCGGTTGAGGCCGCCGAACCTAGCCGGCCGGGTTCAGCTCGATCTCGTAGGCGGAGGCGCCGGGGTAGTCCATGTCGTCGATGATGAGCACGGTGGTGTACTCGTTCTCGGCGCTGGGCTCCTCGACCACGCTCACACCACCGCGGCCCATCAGGGTGGTCAGCTCGGAGCCGAGGGTGGTGTCCATGGTGGTGCCCTCGCCAGGCTCGTAGGCCTCGGAGTTGCACAGGGCGTCCTCGAAGTCGGGGCAGGACCGCTCGCTGTAGACCAGCTCGTACGCTTCGCCGTTGACCGTGGCGGAGGCGGTGGCCTCGACCTCTTCTTCCTCGATGAGCTGGGTGACCCAGAGCTTGTCCTGGGCGATGGTCAGCTGGGTGAGCCCGTTGACGTCGATGCGGACGCGGGCGCCTTCTTCCCAGCTGGGGGCGGCGCTCTGCTCCCAGAGGCCGAACATGCGGCCGTTGCCGTCGCTGTCCACGCGCCAGAAGGCGGTGACGTAGGCGGTGACGTCCGAGCCTTCGACGTCCCAGGTGGCGCGCACGGTGCCGGAGTCGGTGGCGCCGCCGTTGGTCCGGTAGTCACCGTACATGGTGCCGGTGGTCTCGGAGGACATCACGTGGGTGTTGGCGGTGAGCAGGCCGCGCATCTGGTTGTCGATGGGGGCGGCGAGGTTGCCACGGACCTGGTGGCGCAGCTCGGTGATGGGGCTCATCAGGCGGCCGCGGACGTCGGAGATGGTGTCTTCACCGGCGATGATGTGGGCGGCGAAGAAGCCGGAGGCGGCGGCTTCGCTACCGTTGCCGTCCACCGTGACGCCGGCCCAGTCGGAGCCCAGGTCTACGGCGAGGTCGTAGTCGCCAGCCAGCACGGCGTCCTCGATGGCGATCTCGAGGTCGTCGAGCTCGGCGTCGTGGGCCGCGTCGATGGTGGCGCAGGCGCTGGTGAGGGTGGAGGCGAAGAGGCAGGCGAGCAGGGTGCGGGTGCGGGTCATGGGTTTCTCCTTTCGGGAGCCCGGCTGCCTCCGTTCTTCGGTGGGTGGAGGCCCGTGGCTTTGCGTCCCAGCCTCACGGCTGGTTTGCCGTTGTCGAGAAGAGCCGTGTGCTCTGTCTTTCACCCCACTCAACGGTTGGCCGCGCCAGGATTCCTGTCTTCGATTGTCTTCTTGACGACTTCCTGTCATTCGTCGAGGCGGGCGGCGGTGAATCCCGCCCTGCAGCGGTCTCGCCGCTAGAAGAGCTTCTGCTGGCTGGGCTCGGGCTTGGGGGTCCAGCAGGCCGGGCCTTGGTGGCGCATGTTGTTGACCCAGCCATCCAGGGCGGTGGCCACGAGGGCGTCGTCGGGGGCCGGGCGCAGCAGCGGAGCGAGGACCTCGGGGTCGCGCAGCTCCGGGTCCAGCCAGGTGTCGAAGTCTTCGGTCGCCAGGACCACGGGCATGCGGTGATGGACGGGCTCGAGGGTGGTGTTGGCGGCGGTGGTGACGATGGCGGCGCTGTCGGGCGTGTCGTCCTTGCCGGGCTGCCAGATGCCGGCGAAGGCCAGCAGCTCGCCGGACGCGGGCCGGAACAGCCAGGCCTGGCGCGTGGCCCTTTCCCACTCGTAGAAGCCCGAGGCAGGGATCAGGCAGCGGTGCTTGCGGGCGGGACTCCTGAAGCTGGGCTTGTCGAACAGGCTCTCCGCGCGCGCGTTGATCAGAGGTCGGCTCTGCTCGCGGTCGCGCATGAAGGGCGGGATCAGGCCCCAGCGCAGCTCGTGCCCGCTCCTCGAGCCCTCGTTGGCGGTGACCGCCAGGATGGTCTGGGTGGGGGCGATGTTGTAGCGCAGGGGCAGCTGGACGGGGTTGACCAACCGGATGAAGCGCATCAGCGCGTCTTCATCGATGCTCAGGGCGAAGCGGCCGCACATCAGCGCCTGCCCAGCAGTCGGAGCAACCAGCCGTGCAGCGTGGACAGCGCCCGCCAGGTGGGGGTGGCATAGATGCCGGCCAGCTCGGCCCGGGCCTGGGCCAGCTGGGTGGACAGCTCATGGGCGCCACTGCTCCCGGCGGGGGCCCGCTCGGGTGCGCCGACCCAGTCGAGCAGGGGCTGGGCGATGCGCACCGGGTCGAAGGCCTCCGCGGCCCAGGCCTGGGCCTCCCGCACGCCCGCGCCGTCGCTGCCCCGGGTGACCGCGAGCTCGAGGGCGTCCGCGATGGCGTCGGGCTCGGGGGAGGGGAGGGGACGCAGGAAGCCGCGCGCCGCCAGGTCGGCCGCCAGCTCGCAGGGTGTGGTGGCCATGGGCTCGAGGCCCTGGTGCAAGGCGAAGAGCAGCCGGGTGCGGCTGCCAAGGGTGGGCTCGGCCCCGGGGCGGTCCACCTGGAGCAGCAGGTGTGACCCGTACAGCGCGTCCCGCAGCTCGGCGTGAGGCACCCAGCCCTTGAGGACGAAGCGCTCGGCGTGAGCGCTGGTCCGCACTCCCCGCTCGAAGGCCTCCCAGCCGGCGCTGTGGTGCCCCGGGATGGAGCCTCCGGTGACCCGCACGGTGATGGGGAGGCCGCGGTCCATGGCCTGCAGCAGGCCGGCGAGCAAGGCCCCTTCGTGTAGCCAGGTGTTGAAGCCACCTGCCAGGGCCACCACCAGGGGGGCTCCGGGGGGGCGGGGGCTCGGCTCGGCAGCTGGCTGGGCGAAGTCCCACGCTGGGGGGATCACGGCGGCCCAGCGACGTGTGGGCCGAGCCAGGGACAGGCGCCCCAGCACCCCGAGCTGGCCCAGCAGGGCGTGGGCCTGGGGGCCGGAGCAGACGGAGAAGGCATCGGCCCGCTCGAGGGCTGCCAGGGCGACGGCGGCGTGGTCCCGCCATGGACCTTCGGGGAGAGGCTCCGCTTCGGGGTCTTGGGCCATGCGCGCGGCGCGGGCCTGGGCCTCGGCGAATGGATCCCCGGGCAGATCCGCCCACCAGGGCAGGTCGCGGGCGACCTCGGCGCAGCGCAGGGGAAGGTGGGGCCCCGCGCTGACCCACAGCTCGGGATCGTGTTCCCGCGCCAGGCTGCGCAGCCCGTCGACCCAGTCCGGTCGCAAGGTGGGCAGGTCCCAGATCCGGGTGACGGCGCCCTCGGGGCGGCTGGGAGGACCGTCATCGGGGCTGCGCAGGCACACCAGGCCCACGTCGTGGCCCGCCTGGGCCAGGGCCTGGGCGAAGTGGCGGGCGCGGAGCTGGGGGAAGCTGACGCGGCGGACCCGGGGACCGGGCAGCGGCCCGGCCCCCACGAGCATCACACGGCTCATTCCTCGTCCTCGTCGGACGCTTCGGGCTTGCCGCGGTCGGGCTCGAAGTGGGTGATGAGCCCCCAGCCGTGGTCGAGCTGGACCAGGCCGTGATCCTCGACCTCCTGGACCACCTCGAGGTCGTACAGCTGGTTGTGCCAGACGTGGGGCTTGAGGTGTGACTTGTCGAAGGCGGCGATGGAGAAGCGGTACTTGCCCGCCAGCAGGCTGAGGGACGGGTAGACGATGAAGAAGGTGTAGATGCCGTCGTAGATGCCGTCGAGCACGCCGTCGAAGCGGGTGTTGGGGCCGAAGACGTACACGCCGTCGTCGCGGAAGACCGCCACGCCGAAGATGGGGCGCTCCACCGGCTCGGTGGTGCGGAAGGTGACGGCGACCACCAGCTTCTCGCCGGTGCGGATGGTCTGCCGGGGGCGGCCCGGGCCGTCCAGGAGCTGGACGTCGAGCACGCGGATCTCAGCGGAGCCGATCACCACGGGCTTGTCGCCGTCGTAGTGCTCGTAGGCTTCGGTCTCGCCGCCGTCGCGCCAGACCCGCTCGGCCTCGGCCACCTCGCAGACGTCCATCAGCACCTGCTGCAGTTGCGGATCGTCGACGGTGGCTTGGTAGCTGGTGGGCACGGGGACAGGAGGAGGAGCTTCCTGCAGCCGCGGCAGCCTGCCGCTGTCGGACGGCTTGGCGAAGCGGGAGATGCGCACGCGCTCGAGCCCCATGTAGCGATCGACGATCTCCCGGGCGGTGCCCACCCCCTGGACCCGCCCACCGTCGAGCCACAGGGCGTGGTGGCACAGGCTGCGCACGGCGTGCAGGTCGTGGCTGACCAGCACGATGGTGCGGCCCTTCTCCACGAACTCCTCGATCTTGCGGATGCACTTGCGCTGGAAGTACTGGTCGCCCACCGCGAGCACTTCGTCGACCAGGAAGACCTCGGCGTCGGTGTGGGCGGCGATGGCGAAGCCCAGGCGCAGCATCATGCCGGTGGAGTAGGTGCGCACCGGGTAGTCGATGAAGGCGTCGAGCTCGGCAAAGGCGATGATCTCGGGGATGCGGGCGTCGGCTTCGTCGCGGGTGAGGCCCAGCAGCGAGCAGTTCAGGGCGATGTTCTCGCGGCCAGTGAAGTTGGGGTGGAAGCCCAGGCCGAGGTCCAGCAGGGTGGACATGCTGGCGTTGATGCGGAGCTCACCGGAGGTGGGGGCGGAGATCCCGGCGATCATCTTGAGGAGGGTGGACTTGCCTGCGCCGTTGGGGCCCACCACGCCGAAGCTGCGCCCCTTCTCGACCTGGAAGTTCACATCCCGCAGGGCCCAGTGCTCCTCGTGGTGCCTGCGGCGGCCGAAGAACTCGAAGAAGCGGCTGCGGTCGTGCAGGTAGATCTGGAAGCACTTGGAGAGGTTGCGAGCCTCGATCACCGCCGGCCCGGGGGTGGGCTGGACTAGGGTCGGGGGCTCAGGGCTTGGATCGGTCACGCGCGCTTCGTGGTTTTTGGGTCCACACGGGAAAGATAGCATCCTGGACCCGTCCGGGCGGCAGGTGTGGGGCGCCCTGAGCTGTCCGGGGGCGCGAGACTACCCATTCCGACCCAAAACCGCTACGATGGTCGACCCGTTCACCCCGTCAGGGGTGGGAGTTTCGCCGTCGACAACCCCACGGACTTCGCAGCACGCCCGCAGGAGGGCCGATGACCGAACCCGCAGCCAAGCCAAAGCTCATCCTCGAGCTCGAGTCCATCGAGCAGTGGCGCTCCGAGCAGGCCCAGACCTACGAACAGAGCCTGGTCGAACTCGCCGCCGAGGAGCAGAAGCTCCGCGAACAGATCACCGAGCTCCAGCAGGCCCTCGAGGGCAACGCCGATCAGCAGACCCAGCTCGATGGCGAGCGCAAGGGCCTGCCCACCGAGGTCGTCCGTCGCTCCCACCAGGCCCTGCTCGACTGCCTCGAGGCCGATCGCGGGCTTGTCGAAGCCCGCTCCGCCGCGCTCCAGGAGGTCCGCGAGCTCGCTATGGTCGAGCTCCAGGACAAGCTCGAAGAGCCCGAGATGGCGGCCGCCATCGAAGAGTACGAGAAGTTCCGCGAGGTCGAGCCGGTGCTCGGCTCGCTGCCGCCCTCCTACCGCCAGGTGGTCATGGACCACCACGAAGCCCTCAAGACCAAGCTCGCGCCCCTGTTCGAGCTGGCTGCGGGCCCCACCGAGCCCCTCGAGCTGGAACCCGCCAAGGCCGTGCTGGTGGCCTCCATCGATGTGGTGGACGAGCGCCCCGCGGCCTTCGCCCTGTTCCTGCCGGTGGACTTCCAGGTCTACCGTGCCTGGGCCGACCGCCCCGAGGACCTGGCCGCCCAGGTGGCGTACCGCGTGGTCTCCGCCATCAGCGGTGCCCTCGACAAGCTGGGCGCCCCCGACGCCCCGGTGGTCTATCAGGACTTCCAGGGCTGCATCTCCATCCAGGTCTGGCTCGACGACCACGACCTCGATGCCGACGTCAAGGACAGCATCGGCACCGCCATCGAGCAGTCACTGGCGGCCGCGCCCGAGTGCGCTCAGGTGCAGCTCGGCTTCGAGATCGCCTGGGTCGCACCCCAGGTCATCGGTCCCGAAGAAGAGGAGCCCGATGCCGAACCCGGCGATGGCGACGAACCCCTGGCCACCGAGCCGGCGGACGACGACGCCATGCTCGAGCCTGGTGAAGACGACGACAAGAAGTTCAAGCCCGTCCAGATCGTGCTTCGGCGCGGTGGCTCGGACCAGTGGTAGGAGGCCCCCCCATGGCAACCGTCGATCAGTTCAGGAAGCTCGGGGTCAAGGACCTCTCCGCCCGGCTTGGCATCCATCCCTTCAACGCCGTCCGCATCCTCACCGCCAAGAACCAGCTCAGCGCCGATCTGCTCTTCGAGGAAGACGACGTGGAGAAGGTCCGCCGCTTCGGTGGCATCGAGTACTGGTGGACCGGTGGCTGCACCCTCGAGGAAGACTCCATCCAGGCCCGCGCGGTGCTGCGCTCCATCGCCCGTGAGCTCGTCAAGCGTGGCGTGGTGGGTGAGCAGTCCACCCGCGCCGACAACGTCTACCGCGGCCTCGAGGCCGACGACGAGCGCCTGGCGCGTCGGGCCCTGAACGTGCTCATCCAGGAGCAGTACCTGCGCACGATGCCCACCCCCTTGGGTATCCACGTGGCCATCGTCCCCGACCGGCTCCAGGACCTCGAGCGCCTGGCCGCCGGCAAGGAGATCCCGCCCGCGCTGGCCGTGCTCTGGCTCGGCTAGTCCCCCCACCGGCCCTCCCCGCGTAGAACGCACCAACCTACGCCTCGGAACTCCAGGATGACCAAGCCCTCAGCTCCACCGGGACGATCGAGAAAGCGCTCGCGCCTGTTCCAGGCGGCCCCCGACGCGCTCTACGTCGAGGAGTGGGTACCCAACATCACGCTCCCGCCTCCGCCCGATGCGCCCCTCGAGGACGACGAAGGCGAGGTCCTGCTCGATGAGCACGGGCTGCCCGAGCGCCTCGATGACGACGACGAGCCCGAGGAGGAGCGGCGTGGTCCCGCCCGCATCTACGTGGGCCCGGGCACCGCCGACCGCTCGGGTGGTGGCCAGCGCGACGAGCTTCCGGTGGGGTCGGCGGACATGCCGTCTCTCTCCATCCCCGGCGATGAAGAGGACGACAGCGAGCCGTCGATGCCCGATCTGTCCATCGACGGCTCGGGCTCCGACTGGGGAGGCGTGTTCGACACGGACGACGGAGACGACGAGGAGCTCACCGATCCCGAAGCGGACACCGACGAGAGGGCCGATGCACCGACGCCCATCGTCATGTCGATGCCCGAAGGGCTGGCGGGGAGCGATCCCCAGGAACCCCAGGCCGATGCTTCGGAGCCCACCAAGGTCGCGCCCAAGACCGACATGCCGGCCCCCAAGCTCGACCGCCCGCGGGCGGCTCCCTTCGAGGCCCGTCCGACCCCATCCTGGTCCAGGCCCAAGGAACCCGAGCCCCAGCCCATCACCACGGCCGATCCCCCGCGCATCCGCGATCCCAAGCCCCCCGAGCCCAGGCCGCAGGCCCAGCCCAAGCCCAAGCCCAAGCCCCCAGAGCCGGGCATCGGCAGCCTGGTTCCGCGCAGCCTGATCATCGCCTTCGTGGTGCTGGCCATCCTGGTGAGCCTGGTCTGGGCGCTGCGGCGCCCCGACAGCGATGCCCCCATCGAGCCTCCCGGGCCTCCGCCCGCGGAGCAGGACGGTCCCAAGGAACTCACCATCCAGCCGGGTGCCCTGGATCTCGGCGACGGCCCCAAGGGCCCTCCCCCCAGCCAGCCCGCCGAACCCCCCGAGCCGGCCGGCGAGCCCGAGCCCGAGCCCGCAGCCGCTGCTCCGGCCCAGCCGGTCTCCAATCCGGAGCCGGTCCGGCCCGCTCCCGCCCAGGCCGAGCCCGCGCCGGCCGCTGCGGCGAACCCCGAGCCAGCGCCCGTGACTCGGCCGAAGCCCGCGCCCGCTCCGGCCGCCAAGCCTGCCCCCGAGGTCCGACAGACCGTCCCGGAGCCCGAAGCTCCGGCTGCGACCGACGACGCCTTCGGCTTCCTGGTGGTGGAGAGCGATCGCTACGCCATGGTCTACATGGGCGGGCGGCGCCTCGGCGGCACCCCCATCGCTCGCATGGAGCTGGACCCTGGCAGCTACGCCGTCCGCGCCGTCTGCCGCGACACAGGCGCCACCAAGACCATGCAGGTGGACATCCAGCCTGGTGAGCTGACCACCGCGGCGTTCCGGTTCATGCCGTAGGGCAGGGGTTCGTCCCCTCCCGCTAGCGTGCGCCGAAGATGGCGGTGCCGACGCGGATGTGGGTTGCGCCGTAGGCGATGGCCAGCTCGTAGTCGTCGCTCATGCCCATGCTGAGCACCTCGAGGGGCAGGCCCTGGGTGCGGCCTTCGGCCTGCAGGTCCGCCATGCCCTGGAACCAGCGCCGGGCGGCCGCCTCGCTCTGACCCCAGGGTGGGATGCACATCAGGCCACGCAGCTCGATGCCGGCCATGCCGTGGATGGTGTGGCACAGGGCCAGGGCCTGCTCGGGAGCCACGCCGCTCTTGGTGTCCTCGAGCCCGATGTTGACCTGGACCAGCACATCGCTGGGCCTGTCGCCGCTACGCTTGGCGATGGCGGTGGCGAGCTTCTCGGAGCCGACGGCGTGGATCAGGGCGGCGGTGCCCACCACGTACTTGACCTTGTTGCGCTGCAGAGGGCCGATGAAGTGCCAGCTTGGCAGGGGCGGGCCGTCGCCCACCGCAGGACCCACCCCCAATTCAGCGGCCTTGTCCCGCAGGTGCTGGGCGTAGTTCTCGCCGAAGTGCAGCTGACCGGCAGCCAGGGCCTCGCGGATGGCCGCGGGGGGCTTGAGCTTGCTCACGGCCACCAGGGTGACCTCGGAGGGATCGCGGCCGGCGTCGGCGCAGGCCCGGTGGACCCGCTCGCGGACGGTGGCCAGGCGCGCCTGGATGGTGTCGGTCATGCTCGGCTCCGCTGCTGTCCCCGCCGCTCGCGGGGGAGCGCTCCTATCGGCCCGCGCCGCCGATGCCCAGCCTGCGCAGGGTGGCGACCACGGCTTCGAGGGGCAGACCCACCACGTTGGTGTAGCTGCCCTCGACTCGGGCCACGAGCACGGCCCCGCGGCCCTGGATGCCGTAGGCCCCCGCCTTGTCCATGGGCTCGCCGGTGTCGACGTACAGCTCGATCAGGGCCGGGGTCAGCGCGCGGAAGCGCACGCGGGTGGTGACGTGATCGACGTGGCGGTCTTCGCCCTGCAGCACGCAGAAGCCGGTGGTGACGGCGTGCCAGCGGTCGCTCAGGGAGCCCAGGATGGCCACCGCCTCGGCCCGGTCCCTTGGCTTTTCGTAGACCGTGGCTGAGAAGGGACCCTCGCCGGGCTGGCGAGCGTGGACCACCGTGTCGGCGGCCAGGACCGGGAGCGTGGCGTGGTCGGGGTGGTCGACCAGGTGGAGGGCTCGGGCGGCCTTGGCCTTGGCTTCGGCCAGGCGTCGGGCCAGGTGCACGGGGTGCTCGCCGGGCTGGCGCTGCTCGTCGATGTCCGCTGGCTGGATGAGCACGTCCAGGCCGGCCGCGTTGAGCAGGTCCCGACGGCGGGGAGAGGCCGAGGCCAGCAGGATGGTGGGTCCGGGAGGCATGGGCGCCTGCTATCGGATCACTCGGCCCCCAGCACCTCGATCTCGAGCATGCCCTGGGCCGAGGCCTTGACCGCTGTGCGTCGGGTGTGCTGGACCATGCGGGGCTCGAGGACGATCACGCAGTCGCTGGGGGTCTGCTCGACCTGCAGGCGGTAGTCCCCCAGCAGCAGCAGCCAGTCGGGCTCCAGCTCCTGGACGGTGGGGCAGCGTCCTTTCTGCTGCCGCACCCCCTGGGCTGCGCCGCTAAGCTCGATGCCCAGGCGGGTGAGCAGCTTGCGCTCGGCCTGGAGGGCTTCCTGCTCCACCTGCTGGGTGCGGGCGGCGATCTCCTGCTCGCTGGGTGCACCGGGGGAGACCAGCAGCCAGCGGTCCTGGGGGTGGGGTGCGCGGTCTACGGGGAGCACGGCCTTCATGGTGGGCAGGT
>CAZHIK010000239.1:1829-10319 GCA_964532635.1 uncultured Enterobacterales bacterium | reverse complement strand
TGCATGATGTTGGCGGGGATCACCAGCTTGCCCGCCGCGAGCTGGGCGCGGATCGACTCCGCGTCGAGACCTTCGACCTCGGCCACGAGGCGCATCTCAGGGGTGATCTCGCCCTTCCGGGCCAGGTGCATCTGGGTGACGTTGCCGGTGCGTTCGAGGGCGTAGCTGCGCATGGCTTCTCTCCGCGAGCCGTGTGCGGCTCATGTGGAACCAGGGCACATACCCCGCGGGCGCCCCGCTGCAAGACCCGCAGGCTCACAGCCTGAGCCAGGGCAGCGGAGCTGTGGGACTAGCGCAGCTTGCGGCGCTTCCAGTTCAGCAGGATCTGGTTGATGCCAAGGCGGATCACCCAGCCCGCGGCCAGACCGATGACCGCACCGGCCGCCAGATCACTGGGATAGTGGACGCCCGCGACCGTGCGAGCCAGCGCCACCACCGCCGCGAGACCGAAGGCCCAGGGCCGATTGAGCACCATGGCGACAGCGAAGATGTTGGCGGCGTGGCAGGAGGGCATGGAGAAGGCCGCCCCGCAGCCGAACGGCGCCAGCACCCACTCGTACTCCGCACAGGGCCGGGGCCGGGCGAAGATCGGCTTGAGCACCCGGGAGCAGACTGGGTCGGTGATCAGCACCGCGAGTACCGAGCCAGGGATCTCGAGCCAGCGGTCCTTGCGGGCCGAGACGGCGAGCACGAGCAACACCACCAGGGCGAAAGCCCAGGGCTGGGCCACCAGCCAGCAGATCTCGCCCACGACTGGCGCCTCCACCAGCCCGTTGAGCGTGCGCAGCAGGGACTTGTCCATCTAGCGGCTCTTGACTTCGTGAAGGCGGCGGTCCACCTGCTTGCCGGTGGCGTCGTAGATGGTGGCCAGATCCCGGGTGTTGTTCCACAGCGGCACGTCGCTCCCGAGGTGGATGGCCAGCTGCTCGGCGGGATCGGTCTGGTGTTCGCCACGGCCCGAGTGGACCTTGACCGTGTGGCCAGCCGGGATCACCACCTGGGGCCAGCTGTAGCTCTGGCGCCGGATGTTGGTGATGCTGTAGCCCCCTACATCGATGGGCTCGTCGGTGATGTTGCAGACCCGCAGGTACTCGCTGTTGGGATCGGCGCGGTCGTTGCCGCGGCCGTTGGCGTGGAAGCTGGTGATGTGCAGCGTGCCCTGGTAGCGCTCGTGGCCCCAGATGCCGACGCGCTGCTCGCGAGCGGTGGTCTGCGCCTCGAAGAGGTGCTCGAGCCCGTCTTCCACCGGGGGAATGAGCATGATGTGGGCGTAGCCGGCCTCGAGGAGCTTTTCTTCGAGGGACACACCGTCGATGATCACATCCGCGATCAGGCGCCCGTAGCCGTCGCGCATGGGATCGGCGTAGGACAGCTGCACCATCTTGCCGGCCACGAAGCTGGCGGCCAGGTCGCGGGCTTCTTCGGCGAAGGCTTCCATGGGCCGCAGCTCGGGGGTGTTCACCCAGCGCAGCCGCACGGGATCACCCGTCGCGATGGTGATGGTGTCGCCGTCGTAGACCCGGATCACCACAGCCTCATCGGGCGGCGGAGGCGCGCCGTCATCGGACTTGGGCTCCTGGGACAGGGCCACGGTGGTGAGCAGGCTGATGGAGAGGAACAGGAGTCGCACGGCTCCTCCAGAAGCGTTCGGCGAGGGCACCTTAGCACGTTCTCTGGGGGGCCTCTCACGGACAGTCGGTTCGGGCCGCGCCGTTGTCCCGGATGGTGAGGGAGCCAGACACCTCGATGGAGGCGGCGAACAACACAGCCTCCGTCAGGCAGAGCGCATCGTTGTCCGTGATGGTCAGGTCTCCCACCGTCTCGAGGGATGTATGTCCAACCAGGTTCGTGAGCGCGTCGTTGTCCACGATCCAGAGCGTCCCCGCGGAGCGAAGGGCGGAGAGTCCTTCGAGGGAACGCAAGGCGTTGTTTTCATGGATGTACAGCGAGCCGATCGTCTCGAGCGCCGAGAGACCTTCGAGGGTGACCAGGGCGTCGTTGTCCGAGATGTGCACCCGGTCGACATCGCGAAGCTCGGGCAGCTCGATCCTCGTGAGCGCTGGGTTGTCACTGATCCGCACTTCCTGGCTTTCGTGCCACGGATCGTCGAATGCCAGGCCAGAGGAGATCAGATTCGGCATCGAGATCCGCTGCAAGGCGGTGTTGTCCTGGATGGTCAGGTCCACGCCCACCCACTCGAGCGCGTTGAACTCGATCTCCGCCAAGGACTCGTTGTCCTCGATCGAGAGATAGCCCCAGATGTTCTCCAGGGCGGGTAGCTCCAGCGATGCGAGGACGGCGTTCTCCTCGACGTACAGATCGCCAGCATTGTCCATGCTGGGCAAGGCGATCGAGTCGAGCTGCCCGTTCGAGGCCAACGTGACGTAGGTCGCCCACTCGAACGCAGGTAGCTCCAGCGTCCGGAGCGAGCCGTTGCGTTCAACGCTCAGAGCGTCGCCCACGCCAACGAGGCTCGGGAGTTCCACCGAGGTCAACACCGGATTGTCAGCGATCCACAGGTAGTTGGTGTGACCTCCGCCCTGGGTGTACACATCGGTGAGGCGATCAAATCGCAGAGCCTCCAGCGCCGGGTTGTCTCGGAGATCGACCCACTCGACCACCCGCTCGAGACAGTTCAGCTCCAGCGCACCCAACCAGCGCCGGCCGCTGGCCGTCAGGTCGTTCGCGCTGGTGCACGGACACGCCTCCTCCAGGTCGTAGGCATCCTCGATCTCGAGATCCCCACACTCCAGAAGCCCTGTGTCGCAGGGCTCGCAGTCCACCGTGGTCCCACCGCCCGAGTCCTCCGGCGGGCAGGTGTCCTCGGCCGGCTCGGTGTCGCCGCCGGTATCGGTATCCGAGGGCATCCAGCCCGTGTCGCTGTCCTCCACAAGCCCGCTGTCCCAGCCCGGACCGCTGTCCTGGTCCCCGTCCTTGGAACAAGCGCGCCCCCCCATGAGCAACAAGGCGACCATGGCGGCCTGCGTGAGCACGAAGCTGCGTATGGTGTTCCTCCTCCAGACCGTCCAGCGCAACGCCGCGCGAGCATCCACGAGTGGTGAGGATCAGGTGGGTCCTGGCGGCCGATTGGATCCCGCCGTGTTCAGACCGCCCCCCTCCCCATGCTCCTTCAGCAGCTCCTCGAGCGCCAGCTCCCCTGCCCTGTACGATGAGCGCACCAGCGGGCCGGACGCCACCATGGCGAAGCCCAAGGCGCGGGCTTCGACGTCCCAGGCCTCGAACTCGCCAGGCTCGACGTAGCGTTCCACCGGCATGCAGCGGGGTTTGGGCTGCAGGTACTGGCCCAGGGTGACGGCGTCGACGCCCACTGCGCGCAGATCCTGCAGGCTGGCTCGGATCTCGTCGTCGGTCTCACCCATGCCCAGCATCAAAGATGACTTGGTGAGCCCACCGGGGCGCAGGTCCTTGGCGACGCGCAGTACCTCGAGGGAGCGGTCGTAGCTGGCGCGCTTGTCACGGGCCCGCGGGGTCAGACTGCGCACAACCTCGAGGTTGTGGGCGAAGACCGCGGGCTCGGCGTCGAGGACCGAGGCGATGGAGGCCTCGCTGCCGCCGAAGTCGGGCACCAGCACCTCCACGCGGGTGTCGGGGCTGCGCTGGGCGATGGCGCGCACCGTAGCGGCGAAGTGAGCCGCCCCACCGTCGGGCAGATCGTCGCGGTCGACGCTGGTGAGCACCACCCAGCGCAGGGACCAGCGGGCGGCGGCCTCGGCGACCTTGGCCGGCTCACCTTCATCGAGCACCCCGCCAGGCCGGCCGGTGGCCACAGCACAGAAGCGACAGCCCCGGGTGCAGACCTCGCCCATGATCAGGAAGGTGGCCGTGCCGCAGCCCCAACACTCCCCGATGTTGGGGCAGCGGGCTTCTTCGCAGACCGTGTGCAGCCCCAGCTCCCGTAGCGCACCCTTGACCTCACCGAAGGCCTCGCCGCCGCCAGGGCGAACCTTGAGCCAAGGGGGCTTGCGACGGGGGACGGGCATGGGTGAGCTCCGGGGCAGGCGCTCTGAATATCATCACGACCACGACCACGACCACGACCACGAACCCGCGCATAGCAGCGAACACGAACACGAGCACGGCCTGGAGCCCCCCCTCCGTCCACCACCACCAGCCGCCTCGCGATGAAGCCCGCCTGGGGGCTCACCGGCAGCCGCACCGATCGCGCTCCAACAAACCGGAAGTCGAGACACCCGCCGGTGACGGTGCCAAGCCTCGAACCAGGCACCGACAACAATGTCTGGGCCGTTCCGATTCCAGCTGGCCTCCAGCTCCTCCATTCTCGTCCTCGAGAGGCTCGAGCAGAGCCCCCGACCTCCGCGGAGCACTTTGGCGGCTCGCGGGTTCACACCGACAGGAGGAAGAGCCATGAACGGAAAGCTGACCCGAGGCGGGATCATCGGCGGCATCGCCCGCGGCCGCACCTCGTTCCTGAAGGCCTTCGAGGCCCGCGTGTTCCAGACCACCGGTGGCGGCGCCGTCCCCACCTACTTCCCTGTGACCGAGGCCTTCGAGGTCAACGGCGCCTTGGAGGCCCTGCAGATCCACGCCCTGTGCACCCAGCGCAGCGCCAACTTCAAATACCGCTTCCGCATCGGCTACAGCTTCGACAACGTCGTGTGGCTGTGGGGCAGCGATGTGCTCGGTGAGCAGACCGCGCTGGGCTACGTGATCGGCTCCTGGTTCACCACCGCCACCGAGTTCGGCCGCTACATCCGCCTCGAGATCGGCCTGGCCGACACCGGCGCGGTGGAGGAGGGCACGCTGTACCTCTCCGCGGCGCTGAAGTCCTGGGGTCAGTAGGGCTCGACAAGACCCGGGGCGTCCGCTCGAGGCACCGCATCCGCCGAAGAACTCGGCGGGTGTAGCGCGCCGGGTGCACGCCCACCTCGATTCCATGAACCAGGAGGCGACGCGATGCCGGTGCACGAGGACGACTGGTACGAATACGATCTCGAGTACAGCGGCCCTGGCAGCTGGTGCGACGAGACCGCGTTCTTCGATCCGCGCTCGAAGGAGAGCGACTACCTGACCCGCATCTACAGCCTGCGCTTCTACTACGACGAGGAAGACGGGAGCTACTCGGTCTACAACACCTGCTTCCGCATCAACCTGCCCTGGGACTACGGCGGGGATACCAGCGGCGCGACGGAGGGCGTGCCCCACGAGTTCGGCTTCGCCAGGATCGGCATCGCGCTGCTGGTGACCGGCTCGGGCGGGACAGGTGTTCTCTGCGAAGAGCAGCACGGGGCAATCGACATCGAGACCGACGACGACATCGCAGCGCTGCTGGCCATGGGGGCGGTGCCCTACTGGAGCGTCTACGATCGCAACGCACTTGGGCGCAGGGGCAGCCCCATGGTGGCGGTCACCTTCAACCGGCCGTCGCGTGGCGAGGAGGGGACGCTCCCGGACGGCCGGGGCACTCGCTACAACACGCGTGCGGACGGCGTGGCCGCGTACCAGAACTACGCCATGGAGAACGAAGGCGACGACGACGGTGGTCCCGAGACCACGGTGCTCATCGAAGCCGTGATGCAGGCGGTGCTGGAGATCGTGGAGGACACCTACGGCGGCTTGTTCTTCTCGAGCAGGCGTACCAGGGTCATCGCCAGCTCCTTCAGCAACGGCGCGGTGGGGGCTGCGCGTTGGATCCGCTACACCAGCGTGCCGGTGCACGCCTTCGTGGACGCCGAGGGGCCCTCGGACAGCGTCGAAAAGACGATGGCCACCGAGTGCTTCGACATCTTCGGTGAGTACGGCCATCACCCGGCCATGCCCGTGACACTCGGGGCCGAGACATGGGCGGAGGCCGCCACCGCCAGGGCCTTCCTGGCGGCCAACGCGAGCGCACACTACGGCGACCGACGGGCCTTTCGGGACAAGTTCGGGCCGGCCCTGCGGGGGACCAACCTGCCGCCGGTGGTGGTCGCCGAGGACTGGCTCGACGCCTATCGCAGCGCATCGCGGACGGGTCCGGTCGTCTTCGCGACCCGCGATGTCGACTACCCCGCCGACATCGATGGATACAACGGGAAGCTCTATGGGACTGCGTCGGAACGCAGGTTGAAGGACGCGCTGATCCGCGGGGCCTTCGGCCACGGCGCCAACAGCGCCCTCGGCCCCGTGGAGGGCTACGTGGCCGACGTGCTGGACTACTGGGCCGAGCGTACCCTCGAAGACCACCTGGCCGCCCTGCACTCGGACTGCATCTACGTGCGAATCAATGCCAAGTTCGATCACGTCCAGCCGCGTCACTACCTGAACCGCCACGCGGTCCGGGCCGTGGTCGCCGCGCAGAGCGCGATGACCGGCGTGTGCATGGCCGACCAGGACTACTGGGCGGCCATGCAGGCGGCCGGCGATGCTGGCGCCGATCCCACCGCGGCCTCGAGCTACGCCAGCCTGGACTACGACCGCGAGTCGGTCATCCGCGACATCTGGCCCGACTTCGTGGTCGACAGCCATCGAAACCACGTGCGCGTGGACCTGATGCGCTGGGCCTACGATCAGGTGTGATGGAGACAGGTTCTCCCCTACCCTGCTCCCCGTGCGAGGCGGACGCGGTCAGCGACCGCGGACCAGGTAGGCGGCGCCCCCCTTGCCGGTCCAGTGGGCCCCGATGAGGACTTCGGGGAACCCGTCCTCGTCCATGTCGTCGACGTAGTCTACGCTCTTCCCCGCAGCCCCGGCATACTCCTCCCCCATCATCTTCAAATAGGCGTCCTCCAGCCCCATGCTGCCGGAGACGGGCCCGCGCACCACATAGACCGCGCCCCATTGCTCGTCGCGGTTCGGCTCCCAGTAAGCGCTGACAAGCAGGTCGTCGAAGCCGTCCTGGTCGAAGTCCTCGCCGCCTCCGACCTCACCTGCGTAGCTGCCGGCGCGCTCGCCGATCATCTTGGCGTCTGCCTGGCCCAGGGACATCTGGCCCGTCACCGGACCGTAGAGCAGGTAGGCTGCCCCCGTGTAGGCACCCCGAGTCGAGTCGTCATGCGCCCCGACCAAGAAGTCGTCGTAGCCGTCGGCGTTCACATCACCTGCTCCAGACAGGGTGTTTCCACCATTGTCAAGCATACTCTCACGCGTCAGTCGCGCATCGGCCATATCCAAATCGAGATCGCCAACTGGTGGACCATGCACCAGCCAGACCCCCATCCCGCCCACGAGAATATCCTCCACGCCGTCTCCGTTGATGTCACCAGCCCCAGCAACGGCGGTGCCCGCAGCATCTACTGGATGGGAGCCCATCAGCCGGGCGCCAGCGTTGGACAGGTTCGAGTAGCCGTCCGTGATCGGGCCGTAGACCAGGTAGGCGGCTCCTCCCAACTCGGCCAAGGCGTCGTTGTACCAAGAGCCGACCAGCACGTCCCGGTTCCCGTCACTGTCAAAGTCACCCGAGGAGAGGGAGATCCCAGCCCAGTCCCCATCCGCTTCTCCAATCAGGTAGGTGTCGGCCTCCTCGAACGCGATGTCCCCGGTGAGGGGCCCGCGAAAGAGCAGAGCCGCGCCGTTGCCCGATGTGTCGCACACGCAGAAGCAGGGCGCGCCCAGTAGAACGTCGCCGAAGCCATCACCGTCCACATCCCCCGCTCCCGCGACGGCGTAGCCGACGAAGTCGTTCCGGTCCCTCCCCTCTACCCTCGCCGTAGCGTCGGCCAGCCACTGGTCTCCGCCGGTGAGCAGATCGGCCGAACCAGACACCAGGTAGACGGCTCCGACGAACTCGCCATCGCCATCCTTGACGTGGGGCGCCCCCACCAGGATGTCCGGGTAGCCGTCCCCGTCCACATCCCCCGCGTCCGCGACCGAGATGCCCGCCAAGGAGCCTCCCTCGTCTCCGTAGAACGCTGCGTCCGCGTCGGCCAGGCTCATGAAGCAGTCTACGAATCCGTCGCAGTCGTCGTCCACACCGTCGTCGTCTCTGTCATCGGCGTCGGGATTCACGGCCGGATCCCCATCGTCGCAGTCGTGCCCGTTCGACACCCAGCCAGACCCCGGCGATTCACAGGCCGCCTCGGCGACGGCCGCGTCGCCGTAGCCGTCCCCGTCGGCATCGGCACACCAGGTGCTGGCATCCACGGCCTCCTCGTCGATCTCGCCATCGCAGTCCTGGTCTGCGCCATCGCACGCCTCGTCGGCCCCCGGATGGACGGACGCGTCCCCATCGTCGCAGTCGGATCGGTCCGCCACCCAGCCGGCGGGGGCATCACACCAAGGCCGGCATCCCCCAAAGGCGCCGTAGCCGTCGCCATCCTCATCGGGGCAGAGCAAGCTCCCGGCACAGGCGCTGTCCTCCACGGGCCCGGGTCCGGCCGGACAGCCGGGGGCGAGCAGTGAAACCAGCACCAGAGCGACCGGGAGCCACCCGGGGCTGGTGGGACGTACAGCGCGAGTCGTGCGGTTCGATTCCATGGGTTCGTCATCGAGCAGAGGACAACCGGCGAGCGGGGAGCCCAACGATGAGCCCCG
>CAZHIK010000239.1:0-1819 GCA_964532635.1 uncultured Enterobacterales bacterium | reverse complement strand
CCTCAACCCTGCCAGAGAAAGATCCTCCCAAAGGACGGTGGTAGCCGAGGCAGGAACGCCTCCAGCACATGGTACATCCGGCAGAGCCATCGACGCGCCTCGAGATCCGCCAGGCCGCTGCAGGGGTGGGGACACGAGACGGGGAGTCCCAGCTGGGGCCAGTGGAGATCGGTGTCGCCGTTCGGTGGCACGCCACGCATCGGGCAGGCAGGATGGGCTGCCAGCGCCCTGCAGAGCCCGGCCGCGGCGGGCCTCGGCAGCGGGCCGGCCCCCCACGGGACCACGAGCACAGCCACACGCAGACCGATGGACGCCAAGGAGTCCTTCACCAGCCGCACCCCCGCCCTGGCACCTCGCAGCGCCCGCTCGACGGCCGCGTCGCTCGCGGGCGCCCCGGGTTTCCCGCTCCCCTCAGGGAGCCCTCGCTGCTCCCGGATGATGCGGTCGAGCAGGCGTCTGTCCACGGGCCGGCGGAGCTTCGCCAGGCGTCCTCCCACCGCGACCCGCTCCTCGGGCTCGAGGCGCGCCAGCGCCAGGAGCTGGCTGGTGTCGAGGGCGCACTGGCGGATCAGCATCAGACCCAGCTCGCGCTCCATGGCCACGGCCCGCAGCTCCCGGACCGTCTTCTGGAGCAGGGCCTCCCGGCTGCGCTCACCCCCCTCTCGCCGGACCCGATGCCAGCAACCATCCAGGAAGGCCGCGACCAGCGGATGCCTCCCGCGCTGCACCAACAGCGGCCCGACATCGCCCGCCACCAACCTGCAGAGCGCCCGCACCACCGGCCGCCACGGCTCGTGATCACGCATGGCCAGGGAGCCCGCCAGCTCACCCAACCTGCGCGCCTGGCTGGTGGCATCGACAGCGTTGCGCTCGACCGCTGGCGGCAACGCCAGCCCCAGCTCGTAGCGGACGGCCGCCACGGCTCGTTCCGGTGAGAACCCGGTGCCCGCGATCGCTGCTCTCAGGTGCTCGAGGCCAGACCCGTCCTCCAACAAGCGCTGCGGATCGCCCTCGAAGACGGACAACAACTCCTCGCCGAGCACGTGATGCATCCTGGCATGGAGCCTGTCGACGTCGATCGTGGGTAACGATGTGCACGGTGGTCCCATCTCCCCTCCCTGAACTCCCGGATCCCGGCCCTCGAAACTCCTCCGTCGCGGTCCATCCTCGCAGCGGTTCACGAGCACGGTCAAGGATCACGCGAACCAGCCCCCCCCCTTTCGGTCTGCCCTTTTTCCGCTTTGTTCTTCTCTTTTCGGCGTCCCGCGGCTTTACTGACCTCCCCCGCTCCCATCACGCCCATGTGGCGCGAACCAATGTTCGTGCTCCGGTTGTCGCTGCTGGACCAAGCCGAGCCCCAGCCGAGCCGGCCCGCACAGCAGCTAGCGCATCTTCCCTGTTCGTCCTGGGGATGGCGGCCAACAGCCCGAGTTCACGATGGACTCCACACCCCGTCTACGTGGCACCTTCACGACCGCGACCACGATCACGATCACGATCACGAACACGAACCCGCGCGTAGCAGCGAACACGAACAAGAGACCGCGACCAGGTCAGCACCCCGGGAGGGGATAAACCCCTCCCCTACATCAGGCATACACGAACACGAAGACACCCTACCCTCGGCAACGCCGTACCAACCCCACCAGCATCGCCCCGACCCGGGCCTCCAGACCGAGAAACTCCGCCGCCAGCACGGCGTCCCCGAGCCCGCAGTCGGTCAGGCTCACGACCGCCCCCGCCGCCTCCCCGGCCTCCCCGGCCGCGATCTCGAACTTGTGGATCTTCTCCGCAGGCTTCCAGCGGTTGGCCCCTTCGC
>CAZHIK010000238.1:0-10373 GCA_964532635.1 uncultured Enterobacterales bacterium | reverse complement strand
CCACCAGCTGCAGCATGTGCTCGACCATGCTGAGCTCGAGCTGGGCCGAGATCCGCTGGCGTCTTCCGGTTCCGCCGTACCATTCCCCAGAAGCGCGCCGGGTCGCCTCGTCCTGCCCCGACAGCCACTCCCGGCTCTCGTCCTCTGGGGGAGACAGCCAGGGAAGGGTCTTTTCCGGCTCCTCGATCTCGCTCAACAGGGTGTACTGCCAGTAGGGAGCCACCCCATGGGGCACCACCGCGAACAGATCCACCTCGGCCCCGAGCTGACGCCAGCCGTCACTGGAGGTGTCGAAGCCCCACTCCCGCAGGGTTCCGTGCACGATCAGATCGACCTTTCGCTCCTGGGCGGCGAAGCGGCCCAGCTCCACCGCGCTCACGGCTTCGGCTCCCAGCTCCGGTGCCAGGTCCTCCGCCACGTGCACCTCGTGCCCCAGGGCCACCAACTGGGACACCAGGGCGTCGGTGTAGATGGTCCGCAAGGGCTCGGCCGCGTAGCCTCGCCACGGGTTGCCGAAGACCGAGCGGGTGACGCCCACGAAGCGACTCTGTCTCCCGACATCGTCCGGGTGCTCGAGCAGCGGCGGGCGCGTGTCGGCCAGCGGCACGATCACGACGCGGTAGCTGCGACGGGCGGGCGAGTCCGGCTGCACCACGTGGCAGCACTCGAAGTCCAGAGGATCGTGGATCTCCATCGCCCGCAACGGGAAGACGAGCAGCAGGACCGCGACCAGACTCGGAACGACGCACCTCCAGGGCGTCGATGCTACCAGAGGAACGCGACGCTGATGTCCGGAACGAGCGCTGGGTAGGAGAAGTAGAAGTCAGCGGTGAACATCGCGCCCAGGTTCATCTGGATGGTGTCGTTGAAGCTGTGCTGCGCCGCCGCGCCCAAGATGAAGCCCGGGTAGATGGTCCAATCCGCATACGTCACGGTAAGGCCCCCCGTGGCCTCGACCTGCCAGGGCGCATCGATGAGGTCGAAGGCCGCCGCCCCGAAGGTCACGATGGCGCCTGGATAGTAGCCGTACAAGAAGCCGTGGACTCCGCCGAAGCGCAGGTCGATGGAGTCGAGCACCGGGCTGGGGAGATCCCACGAGAAGCGGCCGCCGGCCCCCGGGTAGCGGACCTCGAAGCCCGCGCGGAAGACCTCGGGCTCCGGGACGGTCTGTAGGACCTCGGGGGGCAGATCGTCGGGACGGGCGGGTTCATCGGGGCGCGCCGGCTCGGCCACGGCCGTTGGCTCGACCAGCAGCTGCAGATCCGGATCGCTGTGGTGGGGCAGCGGCACCACGGGGACCGACAGCGGATCGTCGCCCTGGGAGCCCATCACCACGCTGGCGATGTCGGCGAAGCTGTAGCTGCGCGTGCTGCCGTCGGGCAGCAGGATGCTGTACTCGCCGCCCTCGCAGGACTGGATCACACCCTGCACGACCGTGCCGTCCCGCAGCCGGAGCTGGTCGTGGGGATCGTCGGCCAGAGCGGCCGCTACGCAGCCGGCCAGGGCCAGGGCCAGGGCCAGGGCGGCCGTCGCGATCGAGAGGTGCTTCAGCTGGGGTCTCATCGGCATGCTCCGCTCTCCTCGACCGCGCTGCAGGCCTCGAGCACGCCGCTGGCGCAGGCCCGATCCCACAGCTCGCAGGCCTCGATGACATCCCGGCGCACGCCATCGCCGTGGAAGCGTAGCCAAGCCATGCTGTGGCAGGCCCAGGGATCACCGTCCTCGCAGGCGTCCCGATACAGACGACCGGCGCCTTCCTTGTCCCGTGACACACCCAAGCCCGACCAGGTCATCGAGGCCAGCTCGACACAGGCCAGGCTGTGACCGCCCTTGCAGGCGCGCTCGAACAGCCGCGCGGCGTACTCGGGATCCTGGGGGAAGCCGAGGCCGGAGAAGACCTGCACCCCCATCTGGTAGCAGCCCGCCGGGTTGGCACTGCTGCAGGGGCCGGCATCGTTCACATAGACCGGCTCGGGGCTCGGCCCCACGTGGGCGACCGCGGGCTCGGGGGTGGCGACGGGCGGCGGCTCCGGCTCGGGCTCAGGCACCGGAGCGACCGCAACGGGCTCCGGGACGGTCTGTAGGACTTCGGGTTCCGGCGGAGCCGGCTCCGGGACGGTCTGTAGGACCTCGGGCTCGGGTTCCGGGGCGACCAGCGCTGGCTCGGGCTCGGGAGGCGGTGGCTCCGGGACGGTCTGTAGGACTTCGGGCGGCGGTGGCTCCGGGACGGTCTGTAGGACTTCGGGCGGCGGTGGTTCCGGCGCGGCCCTGACAGGCGCTGCAGTGCGGGTCGCTGGCACGCCGGGCAGCGCGAGCACCGACTCGGCTGGAAAGCTGGCTCCATCCGCAAAGAAGCTCTCGCCTGGACCGCCGGGCTCCACCAGCATGTAGATGTGCTCCACCAGGCTGACCTCGAGCAGGGCCGTGATCATCTGGCGGACCTTCCTGCCGCCGTACCACTCCTTGGCCAGGTCTTTGGCGGAGTCCTCGGCACCGGCGAAGAGGACCGAAGCTTCGTCCTTCCGGTGGACCTGGCACGCGACGGTGCCCTCCCAGCGGGGGGAGCTGGTCCCCGGTGCCACCGCGACGAGCTGGACCTCGGTCAGCAGCTTGCGGGAGCCGACGCTGGAGCCGTCGAAGCGCCAGTCCAGCAGAGTTCCGTGCACGATCAGGTCGGCCATCGCACCACCCGTGTCCAGTCGACCCAGCTGCGCGGGCTCGAGGGCCGGGGTGCCGGGGGCTGGCGCGGCGTCCTGGGCGATGTGCACATCATGCCCCAGGGACTGCAGTTGAGCGGCGAGCGCCTCGGCGTAGATGAGCTGCAGGGGCTTGGCCGCGAAGGCTCGGTACGGATTTCCGTAGGCGGCGCGGGTGACTCCCACGTAGGTCTGGAACCGATCCACATCGTCCATGTGATCGAGCACGTGGGGCCGCAGGTCGGCGGGGGGCACGATGGTGATGCGGTAGCTGTGGCGCGCGGGGGTGGTGGGCTGCGCCACGTGGCAGCACTCGAAGTCCAAGGGATCGTGGATCTCCATGGCCCTCAGAGGGGCAACGAGGAGCAGAAACGCCACGACATTCAGCATCGCGCACCTCCATTCCCGGATGCTACCAAACCTCTGCTATTCCAACCAAACTCGAGGAGCGTCCTGGTGTTCCCGCGCCCGACGCGCCTCCTCCAGCAGCCGCTCCGCCTCCCCCACTGCGCCCTGCTTCATGAGCAGCGCCGCGCGCAGCTCGATGATCTGCGGCTCCCCAGGGGCCAAGGCCTCGGCGTGGTCGAGCAGCCCGGCCGCCTGCTCGAGATCCCCGTCCAGCTGGATCAGCAGATCGGCCAGGGCCAGGACCGGCTCGTGTCCCAGCCCCGCGGCCGCCGCCGCCTCGAGGTGGGGGCGTGCTTCGTCCGGTCGCCCGAACTCGTACAGGGCCAGCCCCAGCAGGCTCCGAAGCTCGACGCTCTCGGGGTTGCGATCCAGCTGTTCCCGCAGCAGCGGAACGGCCTGTTCCGGGCTGCCGGATCGGGCCAGGGCCACGGCCAGCAGGTGGCGCACGTCGGGGTTGTCCGGCCACGCCTCGAGCACCCGGCGCAGGTCGGCCGCGGCCTGCGCGTGCTCCCCCAGCTCGAGCAGGCAGGCGCCACGCACCAGCAGCAGCTGGCTGCTGCCCGGCGCGTGCTCCAAGCCCCGGCCGATGTGCTCCATGGCCTCGGCCCGGCGCCCCTGCTGCCGCGCGATCTCGGCCAGGTGTGCGTGGGGGGCGGGGAAGGACGGGTGCCGGGCCACCACCTGTTCCAGGGCCGCGGCCGCGCGCTCGTGCTGCCCCTGTGACATGTGCAGCTCGGCCAGCCGAGTGAGCAGCGTGGGATCGTCGGGACGCGCCTGCAGCAACGGCTCGAGGGCTGCCCCGGCCTCCGCCGGCCGACCGGCGAGGAACAGCGCCCGCACCAGCAGGCTGCGGGCGGCGCTCACGGCCGGGTATTCGGCCGTAAAGGCCTCGAGCAGGGGCACGGCCTGCTCGGGGGTGCGGGTGCGGGCGGCCACGATGAGCAGCTCCAGCTGCGTGGGCAGCTCGGGCTGCTCCTTGGGATCGGGCAGGTCCTGCCAGCGCGCCCCGGGGTCCACCAGGGACAGGCCGCCCACGTAGCCCAGGGCCTCGAGCTGGGCGGTCACGCGCGGGTCCATGCCCGCGGCCGCCTCGGGCCCGGGGGCCTGCTCGAGCCTCGCCTCGATCCGGGCGCGCAGCTGCTCGAGCGCCGGGGCCTCAGCGGCCAGATCGCGCAGCTCGGAGGGATCCTCCCTCCACGCGAACAGCTCGGGAGTGGGGGCCAGCACCAGGCGGTGCCGATCGTCCTGCACGAAGCGCAGCTCAGAGAAGCCGAAGCCATAGCGGGGGTAGAAGCTCTCACCGAACACGGGCACGGGATCGAGCGTGTCGCCCTTCATCGCCGCAGCCACGCTGCGCCCGTCCAGGTCAGGAAGCGGCGGCTGCCCCAGCAGCTCGAGCACCGTGGGAACCAGGTCCACCTGGGAGACCGGACCGGGCAGCACCCCGCCCGCGGGGAGGCCGAGGCCCTGGAAGATCAACGGCACGCGCATGGTGGAACGGTAGACGAAGTAGCCGTGGCCCAGCTCCCCGTGGTCCCCCCTCCCCTCGCCGTGGTCGCCCACCACCACCACCAACAGGTTGTCGTCGCGACCCAGGATCCGCAGGTTGTCCAGCACCAGGCCCAGCTGCTGGTCGGCGAAAGCCACCTCGGCCAGGTAGGGGTCGCCGTGCTGCTCGAGCAGCTCCGCAGGTGGCTGCAGCGGTTGGTGGGGATCGTAGTAGTGCAGCCAAGCGAAGAACGGCCGATCGGGCTCGCGGGGCAGCTCACTCGCGAACCACGCGTTGGCGCGGTCGGTGACCGAGGACGCCGGCCACTCGGGCACCTGCCCCCGCTGCTCGGGCTGTTGGGCGGAGAGATCGAAACCGTCGCTGTACTCGGAGAAGCCCTGATCGAGCCCGAAGACGCTGTCGAGCACCATGGCCGAGACGAAGGCCCCCGTGAGGTAGCCCTGCTCCGTGAGGTGCTCGCTGATGGTGGTCAGCCCCGGCCCGACGAAGAACCCATCGTTGGCGCGCACAGCGTGCCGGTCGGGGTACAGGCCGGTGAGGATGGAGCTGTGGGCCGGCAGGGTCAGGGGAACTGTGGCCAGAGCCTCGTCCACGCGCACCCCCTGCTCCGCCAGGCGGTCGAGGGTGGGGCTGGGCGAGGGCTGCTGCCCGTAGCAGCCCAGCGCGTCGGCGCGGGTGGTGTCGAAGCTGACCAGCAGCAGATCGGGGGACTGGGAGGGGCCGCCGCAGGCGGTGGCGAACACCAGGACGCCGAGGCTGGCGAGGCAGCCAGGGCCAGACGTTGGGGGGCTGGCTTGCCGAAGCCGGGGCACAGTGCTCCTGCGGGTCCCTGTAGAGACAGGCGGTTGAGGAGAGACCCTACCACCCGCACGCCCGTGTTCCCGTGCGAGCGCTGTACGCAACAAGAACCAGCGCGAAGGTTCCATTGTCGCGGACATGGAACCTTGGAGGAGACCCTTGTTGCTCCTCGCACCAAGCCGCATCAGATCACGGGCAGCTCCACCACCCCATACCCACTCAGCTCCGCCAGCATGATCCCATCGATCTCCGCCGCCAGCCCCGGCTCCAGCTCTGGCTTCTCATCCTTTGCCAGCCGCTTCTGCACCTGCTCTGCGGCCCGCTCGTGGGCCCACTTGCCGCCGGAGAGCTCCCAGTCGCCGTAGCTGCCGCGATCGAGCACCGGCGAGGGCATCGACAGCTCCTGGCGCCAGTGCGCGCGGGTGTGGGGATGAGCCAGCAGGCTGCCCTTGTCCACCAGGGCCCCGAACAGGCCCACGATGTCGCCACCGTGTGCGGCCATGCCCGCCTGCAGGCGCAGGGCCTGGGCGCAGGCTTCGTGGTCCAGCAGCAGCTTCTCCATGCTCTGGGTGAGGATGAAATCGAGTATGCCGGGGCCGGAGACCAGGTCGAGGCCTGCCAAGGCCGCCAGCACCGCCCCCATGCCCGACTCCATCCCGGCCTGGTAGTCGGGCACCTTGGCGTCGGAGAGCCCCATGTAGGCCTGGACCGGCAAGCCCAGGTGCTTGCCCACCTGGGCGTAACCCACGTCGATCATCATGGTCTCGATGGCACCGATGGGGGTGGTGCCCCGTCGCATGTCGAAGGCCGAGGGGCAGCCGCCGTAGATGATGGGCGAGCCCGGTCCTGCCGCCTGGTGCAGGGCGATGCCGCTCAAGCACTCGGCGCAGTGCTGCACCACGCACTCCCGCAGGGTGACCGGAGCCGTGGCGCCGGTGAGCGGCATGGAGATCAGCTGGGCGGGAATCCCGGCCCGGGCGCAGCCCAGCAGGGCGTCGCAGGTCAGGTCGCTCCAGATCAAGGGCGGGCTGGGGCAGCAGTCGAAGATGGCCAGGGGCTTGTCCCGTAGCGCCTGCTCACCGCCCCGCACGGCCTCGAGCATGGAGCGCATGGGCCCGAAGCCCTCCTTGACGAAGGTGCCCGTCACCACGGGCTTCACAGCGTGGCGCAGCACCAGGTAGAGCCGGTAGCGATCGCAGGCGTCACGGGGCACGTCGGTGGGCGCGATGGCGGTGGACTGGGCGTGGTAGCAGGGCAGCCCGTCCACCAGCCGGGCCAACGCGACAGCGTCGCTGCTGCTCACCTCCCGCCGGCGCTGTGTGTCGGGGTCCAGCAGGTGCAACGCCGCCGAGCCGGGATCGAAGTGGGTGCGACCGCTGCCCAGCTCCATGGCCGGCTCGCCCGCCCGGTCGTACAGCGTCACCCGCCCCGGCACTGTGGCCAGGGCGTCTCGCAGCAGGGCCTCGGGCAGCAGCACCCGGTCTCCGCTTGCTTCGGCGCCTCGCTCGAGCAGCAGCTCCCGGCCCTCGGCGTGCTCCACCAGCACGCCCACCTCGGCGAGCACAGTCATGGCCTGTTCGACGATGGCCTCGACCTGGGCGGGGGTGAACAGCTGCAGGCGGGGGGGGAGAGTCATGGCGGCCTCGGCGCGGGCGAGACAGCTCGCGTAAGCCTCACAGGGCCCCCTTGACAAGTACCGCATCCGTTGGACCGCTCTGGGAAAGTGACGGACTCCGATGTAGGGGCGGGGTTGATCCCCGCCCGCCGGTTCGGGGCTTCGGGCGTGGTTTAACCCCGCCCCTACACAGGATGAACCTGCGGTTCGGGGGCGGGCGAGCTAGTCCGGGATGGCCTCGAAGTCCTCACCACAGATGCGGTAGCCGCCGCCACCCTCGGCCACATCGATCACCACGTCGGCGTTCAGCGTGCGCTTGGTCTCGTGATCCCCCGCGATGGAGCCGTCGGCGGTGACCCAGACCCAACCGCCTGCGAGCTGCGGGCCCACCCGCGCCAGCACATCCTCGTGGGGCGCGGCCAGGTAGGCACCGCTGGCGCTGACCAGGGCGTTGCGCGTGTAGCCATCCTCGGGGACGAAGGCATCCACCCAGGCCTGGTTGGTGGAGCTCTGGATGCCGTGGTGGCTCAGGTGCAGCACGTCGATGGAGCCCAGCTGCAGATCGTGACCCACCACCGCCGACTCCACGTCGGGCGTATCCTTGCCACCGCCTGTCAGGTCCCCGGCGAACAGGTAGGCGAAGTCACCGTAGCGCAGCACCCCCGCGCTGCTCATGGCGTTTTCGTCCTCGGCCATGCCCGGCACTTCGGCGCAGAGGTCCACGGTGCCCGAAGGGGTGAGCAGCTCGCAGTCGTGCAGGAACAGCTCGAGCTGCACGCCGTCGCCGAGATCCCAGACACCCAGGGCGTCGATGGGGGTGGGATCCCAGCCCCTGGACTCCCAGTAGCTCTCGTGCTTGTCCAGCCCACCCGCGTGGTCCTCGTGATCGTGGGTGATCAAGACGTACTCCACCGGACCCGCCAGCGCGTTGCGGATCTCCGCATAGCGGGAGTCGTTGCCCACATCGATCATCAACACCCCACCGCTGGGCAGGGAGACCACCATGGCCTCGTTCAACGCGGGGCCCCGCAGGTACATCTGACGCAGCTCGAGCGCACCCTCGGGCTCGGGGCAGTCGACGGGGCTGCTGCAGGCCCACAGCAGGCAGGTGAACAGCGTGAGTGGCCGTCGCATCGGAGTGGAGTATGGCTCGAGGACTACCAGGCGGCCACCGAGACACCCGACCGCCTCGCCCGATCGGGTATGGTCGATCCCGACCCTTCGCCGCCCATCGGGAGCCACTCATGCGCGCCAGCCTCCTCCCCACCCTTCTGCTCCTCGCCCTCGCCCTGGGCGCCTGCCGCACCACCGACACCGGCAAGACCGACGACACCCAGGTGGAGACCGTCGACGCCGACGGCGACGGCTACGCCGAAGACGACTGCAACGACGACGACGCCTCGGTGTACCCGGGCGCCGAAGAGACCTGCAACGGCGTGGACGACGACTGCGATGGCGAGATCGACGAGGACGCCACCGGCTCCACCACCTGGTACCACGACGTGGACGGCGACGGCTACGGCGATCCCGACGCCACCACCACAGCCTGCGAGCAGCCCACGGGCACGGTGGACGACGACACCGACTGCGACGACAGTGATGCGGCGGTGTTCCCCGGCGCCGACGAGCTGTGCAACGACGTGGACGACGACTGCGACGGCGAGATCGACGAGGATCCGGTGGACGCCCCGACCTGGTACGCCGACGCCGACGAAGACGGCTACGGCGACGCGGAGGACACCACCAGCTCCTGCGACCAGCCCAGCGGCACAGTGGACAACAGCGAGGACTGCGACGACAGCAACGCGTCCATCTTCCCGGGCGCCGACGAGCAGTGCAACGAAGTGGACGACGACTGCGACGGTGAGATCGACGAGGACGGGGCCACCGACATGCGCACCTGGTACGCGGACGCAGACGCGGACGGCTACGGCGACCAGGACACCACGACCGAGGACTGCGCCCAGCCCACCGGCTACACCGACGACGCCACCGACTGCGACGACACCGACCCCGCGGTGAACCCGGCCGCCACCGAGCTGTGCAACGGCATCGACGACGACTGCGACCTGGACGTGGACGAGGACGACGCCGCCGACGCCAGCACCTGGTACGCCGACAGCGACAGCGACGGCTATGGCGATCCCGACACCACCACCAACGCCTGCGAGCAGCCCAGCGGCTACACCAGCGACGACGCCGACTGTGACGACACGGACCCCGCGGTCAATCCCGCCGCCACCGAGCTGTGCAACGGCATCGATGACGACTGCGACGGCTCCACCGACGAAGACGACGCTGCCGACTCCAGCACCTGGTACGCCGACACGGACGGTGACACATACGGCGATGCCACCGCCACCACCGCCGCCTGCAGCCAGCCCAGTGGCTACGTCGCCGACAGCACCGACTGCGATGACAGCGACGCCGCCGTGAACCCAGCGGCCACCGAGCTGTGCAACGGCATCGACGACGACTGCGACGGCACCACCGACGAGGACGACGCAGCCGACGCGAGCACCTGGTACGCCGACAGCGACGGCGACGGCTACGGCGACGCGGCCACCACCACCGCCGCCTGCAGCCAACCCAGCGGCTACGTCGCCGACGACACCGACTGTGACGACGCCAACGATGCAGTGAATCCCGCCGCCACCGAGCTGTGCAACGGCATCGACGATGACTGTGACGGAGTCGTGGACGAGAACGATGCAGCCGACGCCCCCACCTGGTACGCCGACGCGGACGGAGACATGTACGGCGACGCTGGCTCCACCACCCGCTCCTGCAACCAGCTGAGCAGCTACGTCGCGGACGACACCGACTGTGACGACACAGACCCCGCGGTCAACCCCGCCGCCACCGAGACCTGCAACGGCATCGACGACGACTGCGACGGCACCATCGATGAAGACGACGCTGCGGACGCATCGACCTGGTACGCCGACAGCGACAGCGACGGCTACGGCGACCCGGACACCACCACCGCCGCCTGCAACCAGCCCAGCGGCTACGTCGCCAACGACAGCGACTGCGACGACACGGACCCCGCGGTCAACCCCGCCGCCACCGAGCTGTGCGACGGCATCGACAACGACTGCGACGGCAGCACCGACGAGGACAGCTCAGCCGACGCTCTGACCTGGTACGCGGACGATGACGCCGACGGCTACGGCGACGCCAGCTCCACCACCGCGGCCTGCAGCCAACCCACCGGCTACGTCAGCGACAACACCGACTGCGACGACGCCAACCCCGCGGTCTACCCCGGCGCCACCGAGTACTGCCACGGCGTGCACGCCAACGGCAACGCAACCATCGACGAGGACGTCGCAGACATCGCCAG
>CAZHIK010000237.1:0-10384 GCA_964532635.1 uncultured Enterobacterales bacterium | reverse complement strand
CCTTGGATTGTCACCAAGGGAGGCCAGGATGCGAGGGGTGGGGCACAGCGTGGGGATCGATGGAGGTCAGGCCGTAGCGTCCACCGTCCGACCTGCGGAACGCGAGGCCTTGCTGGTCTGCATGCTCGCGCCGCTGGGGGAGTGGGCGGAGCAGAGGCTCGACGTGTCCAGGGCGGAAACGCTCGAGGGGCTGGTGGCGGAGGTCGAGGGCATCTCCGGGGAGCTGGCCGCGCGGTCGCCCCTCGAGCTGCTTCGCACAGCGCTCGGGGTTCACCGGGGCACCCACTTGGTCCGGCTCCCCCCCGAGCGGGGCGGCCTGCCCGGATCGATCCCCGTGGAGCGGCGGCAGGGCCTACAGGCGGGCGCCCTGATGGGGCTGGTGGATCGCCTGCCCGAGGGGAGCTGGTATCGAGGGCTGGCCCGGCACAGCGGGCGCTCCGCCCGTCAGCTGCGGGAGCGAGGCTTCCGCGAGGGCCCGCTCGAGGTCTACGTGAGCGCCCGGCTCGAAGCGCTGGACACCGCCCGCCCCTCACGGGTCGGCGACGACGGACTCCGGGCCGCGGTCCGCCGCGAGGGCAGGCGCCAGCTCGACCGGCTGGTGGTGGAGCAGGAGGCGGGGATGCAGGCCTCGCGCCTGCTCGAGCAGAGCCACTGCGAGCTGGTCTCGAAGCTCGAGCCCGAGGTGCTGGGGGCACTCGGTCGTGCGCTGGAGCTGCGCGGTGAGCGGGTGACCAGCACTCGCAGGTTGGTAGACTTGGTGGTCGAGGTGGTGGAAGCGATGGGGGAGCGGAGGGAGCAAGACCCTGCTCGTGAGGGGACCCAGACGCCGACCGTCGAGGCCACCCTGCGGCTGCTCGAACAGCAGCTCGACCGTTGCCGATCCCGGGCCGCCAAGCTCGAGGGCGACATCGAGGCCATCCGGGGCCTCCGGGCGAGGGAGCCTGTGCGGGTGGAGCGGCGCTGCTGTGATCCCGCGGCGCTCATCGAGGAGCACGACGTGGAGGCGTTGGCCTGTGGGGGCCGGGTCCCCAAGGGTGGCGGCCTCGGGCTGATCCTGCTTGTCCCGCCCGCCTGCCAGGCCTGCCCGACGGTGAGGCATTTCCGCCACGGGTGCTTCCCGAAGCTGTCGCGGGCGAATCCGCCCGTGGGGCGGGCTCAGACGGAGCCGGGCCTACCCGGCCGGAAGGCCCGGGACGGGCCTGGGTGACGCCGTGACTCCCCCCCTCGAGCTATCGTTTCTCCATCCACCGAGGTCGCCATGACGCTCATCCCCGAACGCTGCTTCCTTCTCCTGGCCCTGCTCTCCCTGGGCCCCGCCTGCGGCGACAAGACCGACGACACCGCACCCGAGACCACCGAGGGCGACACCGACTCGGACACGGACGCCGACTCGGACACCGACGCCGACTCCGATGCCGACAGTGACACGGACGCCGACACCGACATCGTCTTCCCCGAGATGGTGCTCATCGAGGCGGGGACCTTCACCATGGGGAGCCCCGAGGACGAGGTGGGTCGGGATGACGACGAGACTCAGCACGAGGTGACGTTGACGCGGAACTTCTGGATCGGAAAGTACGAGGTGACCCAGGCGGAGTTCGAGAGCGCCATGGGCTACAACTGGAGCCACAACGACTCGAGCCAGGACTGCCCGGTCGAAAACGTAAACTGGCATGAAGCAGCGGCCTTCACCAACGCCTTGTCGGCGGCCGCGGGTCTTACGGCCTGCTTCCTGTGTACCGGGGAGGGAATGCACGCCGAGTGCGGCCTCGATCCAGCCTGGGATTCACCCTACGAGTGCGAGGGTTACCGGCTGCCCACCGAGGCTGAGTGGGAGTACGCTGCTCGCGCAGGGACCACGTCGGCCTTCTCGAATGGGGGCAACATACCGTCCGGCCGGGAAGGCGTCTGCGAGGGGCCGATCGAGCTGGACAACGGAGAGTTTCTGGACGACATCGCGGTGTACTGCGGCACCCGCGAAGAAGACAACGATTCCGATCCAGTGGGCGGCAAGCAACCCAACGGCTGGGGCCTGCACGACATGCACGGCAATGTGGGGGAGTGGGTAGCAGACCGCGGAGCCCAGGTGGACTACCATGGCGACGCAACCGATCCCTGGGCTGGTGGATCCGGGGTCGAGGCGGTCATGCGAGGAGGGGCCTCAATCTACCCGGCGCTATACCTGAGGTCTTCGAGCCGGGGATGGACCCGATGCAGCTGGGGGACGTCTGAACACGGGATTCGAGTCGTTCGCACGGAGTGAGTGAAAGAATCTCGACTACCCGAGCACCACGGTCCGCGGCATGGTCAGGATGCAGACCGGCGCCGGATTGTCCCCGGGTCCCGCTTCCCGAACGTCCCGCATGTAGGTACCTGGCAGCTCGCACTCCACCCGCACTCGGAGGCGGTATTGGCCATACGACGAGGATAGCGGGAACAAGCTCGCGGTGGTGAAGCCGCCGTCGTCATCCCGGTTCCCTGCCCATTGAGGGTCTTCCCAGTCAGGGTGGTTGAGCGTGTCGAGGTTTGAATATTCCTGTACGGGAAGATCCACCTCCGGCACCAACGAGAGCACCAGGTACTCCCCGCTCTCCCCCAAGGACAGCTCGAACTCGAACCAGCCCCCAAGGTCAGGCGCCGAGGCGCCCGCTGGGATGCTGCACCGCCACGCGATCCAGGCCTCGTCCCAGACGGTGATCTCGTCACCCGGCTCCGCGTCCGCATCGTCCGGATGCCGGAAGCCGTTGCTGGCGGTCAACTTGATGAGCACGTCCCGGCTCTCCGGATGGGCCCTCAGCTCGACGCTCCCCGCCTGGTGCAGCAGCCACACCATCCGCTGCAGCGCGTACCAGGCCGGCCGGCGCCAGGCGTGGGTGCCCTGCAAGAAGCCATCGGCGTCGGTGGCATCGAAGTACCAGGGAGGCGACACCATGACCTCGGAGCTGTCGACGTAGACATCGTTCCGAAGGCCCGTGCTCCACATCTTCTCGAACGGCTCGTTCCATGGCGTGGGCTCGTTGAAGTCGGAGTAGAGGCAGCTTCGAGAGGCACCAGAGGCATAGGCCATCAACAAGCGACGGACGACCATGGCCCCCTGGTACAGCTCGTTGGTGCCTTGGAAGGAGATGCCGGGGTCCACTCCGAACTCAATGACGATTGATGGATCAACGAAGTTGTTTCGGGTGCACGCGGGAAAGGCGATCCCCGCGAGGGAGTGCTCCACACCAGCGTTTCGCAGCACGGAGACCACCTGCTGCAGCTCGGCCAGGTCGGCCCACTCCTCGAAGTCATCGAGATAGTCGTAGCTGTGGTCACCACCGTACCCGTCATCGGTCGTGGTGTGGTGGAAGTACTGCAGCCCGACGTCGTGGACCAGGTTGGCGACCCGGGCACCGTGGGAGCTGCCACGGGAGGCCGACCAGTTCGGCCACACCGAGGTCGATGCGCCGTCGCGGATGGCATCGGCCCACTCGGTGGCGTCGTCTCCGTCACTCGAGGTACCGGACCAGAAGTGCCGCCAGCGCAGAAGCTCGGCGGGGAGGCCCCGCGCGACTGCGTCCACGACGAAGGGCAGGCTGTCGTTGGTCAGATCTCGATCGCTCGCCTCGCCGACCAGGGACTCCCAATCTGATGCCAAATCCTCGCTGCCCACCAACTCGAGCCGAAGCGTCATCCTCCCCTGCATCCTGTCTTGGATGGGACCGCCCAGCAGCGCCATGAACCGGCCCAGCTCCTTCGCGGCCACCTGCGAGGGTGGGTCGCCGGCCTCCTGCACGAATGGATCCCACCAGGGGGCGGAGGAGACGTCGGGATCTCGTATTTCACCTCGAGCAGCCTCCGTCACCGCCAGAAGCGACGGTCCTCGGACGAACGGGGCAGAGGGGTCTGGCGCGGTCTGGTTGCTGGGTGTCCGAGGAAACGTCTCGATGTCTGCTGGGATGCCGTCATCTCGGCCAGTGTCTTGCTCGTTGTCTTCGTCCGGACGCGCCCGCACGTCCCCCAACGGCGTCCAACCCCGATCCACCTCGTGGCTGTAGTCGAGCCCCACGAGCACCTCGGTGAGGGACATCACGCTGATTCCCGCTGGCCAGGGGTACGACCTGATGAAGCTGTCGAACTGCTCGAAGAAGGCGCCGATGGCCTGGGCGAAGGCGGCCAGCCCCAGGCACTTCCTGCGGCCGCATTCCTGGTAGTAGGCGCTCGGGGCCTCCAGGTCCTCGTACCCTCTGTAGTCCACCGCCACCGTGGGGTAGAAGTAGTTGGCGTACCGCTGGTAGGTGGTCTCTCCGTTTCCTGCTGTGTGGCTGGGCGCACTCCAGTTCGGGTCGTCCCGATCCCAGTAGTACCCATCCCAGCCGTTGCTCGAGGGAACGCAAGCGGCGGCCTGGTGGGCAGGCAGGCCGTCCTCCAGGTCGTCCGCGAGGCGGGTGCTGGTACTACGGCCCGCACCCTGGTCCCAGAGCGACACGCTGGTCTCCACCCCGTACCACCAGCAGCAGATCAAGTACCAGGTGAAGCGGGACAGGGGAGCCCAGTTGTTCTCCGACAGCTTCGAGAGGATCTCATTGGGCATGGAGACCCTGTTGTACGTCCAGTTTCCTACTGCGCCGAGAGTGTCGCTCCTGTAGTACCAGCACAGGCTCTGCCAGCTCAGATCGGCCTGTCCCACGTGCTTCAGAAAGCCGACACCCACCCTGGCGCAGTCCGCCACACGCTCGTGCACCTCCCCGAACTGGCTGGCTGCCTCGTCGTAGCTGCTGCTCGGCTCCGGTATGAAGGTGATCATCGGCATCGTCATGCCGATCTTCGGGTGAGGCTCGACGATTGAGTCCAGGTCCCGGGTCCTGTCCAACCACGCAGCGAGCACGCCGTCGTCGTAGTCCGTGGTGTCATCGAAGAACTGGTAGGGATTGCCCTCGATCCCTGCGGCTCTCAGGGCTTTCAGGAACCCCTGGATCGCCGTCTCATCGGGGAGTGCCTCCTGCAACGCGGCTTTGGACACCGGCACCTCCCCGATACACGCCTGCCGCTCACTCCCCCGATCCGCAGCAGCCCACCCCGTCTCCCCCCGCAGCCGCGGATCATCGAAGCCCACCCGCTCGCCGCGCTCGAAGCGCGCCCCGGAACCAAAGCCGAAGCCCTCCCCGCGCTGCCCGCTGAGGTTGTAGGGCTCACCGATGGACCAGGTCGCACCCGGGCCGGTGTCCTCCAGGGAACGGTCCGTCCCCGTGTCGAAGCTCGAGCCGTACGACTCCTGGTCCTTGGCCATGGGGCCCTCCCTCCGAAGGCGCCCGGAGGGAAGCCCGGCACGGCCGCTCCGCCGTGCCAGGCGCGAGCCGGGCGCGGGTTGTCAGCGCTGGCTCAGTTCCAGAACTTCAGGTGCGCCGTGATGCTGAACTCGGCGTTGTAGGCGGTGCCGTCGTCCTCGAGGCCCAGGGTGATCTTCATGTAGCGGCCGAAGCTCGTGCGCGTGCTGTACTCGGCCGAGATGGTGTCGCCCTGGGTGTTCTGGGACGCGATCAGGTCCGCGGACAGGGTCGGGACCCAGGTGACGCCATCGAAGGACCGGTACAGGCGCACCCGGTGTTTCAGGTTGGCGCTGCTGCGGTGCTCTTGCAGCAGGTGGATCATGATGCTCTCGAGGTGGGGGGACAGCTCGAGGATCGGACCGAGGTCGAACTCGTCCCAATTCGTGGCGCCGCCGCCGGTGCTGCTCACCTTCTCGCTCTCGGCCAGGATGATCTCCGTGGCGTTGGTCTTGGGTCGGGGTCCGGCTTGGAACTTGCGGTCTTTCATCGTTCACGCTCCGAGGGTTCGAGTCGGGATGTCGACCAAGGCCCTATGAGGCGCAAAACAAGCTGTCTTCCCTGGGTTCGGGCGGATTCGCGCGCCGCACCAGCCCCCTACATCTCCTCCCAGGAAAGCTCCGGGAAGACCGCCCGCGCATCCTCCTCGAGCCACGGCGCCGCTTCCTCGTCCCCCGCAAGGTGCAGCCGGGCCCAGGTCGTGACCAGCACCTGGGTGATGGCGTGGGCCTGGGCGATCTCGATGTAGCCTTCGCCTTCCGTGTCGCACTCGGGCAGGAACAGGTAGGCCACCTCGCAGACGTCGGAGAAAGCGAAGTGGCCCGCGCCGGTGATGGTGCCCAGGGCCTTGGGGCCCGAGGCGTAGCCGTAGGTGGGGTGGATGTGCTCGTCGTAGTCGAAGATGTCGTCCAGGGTGCCGCCCAGCATCAGGATCTCGTCGACGGGGGCGAGCCCCTCGGCCTCGGGCCCGAAGGCGTACCAGAGGCCCGGGGACATGGCCACGGGCCACTTGGCGCGCTCATCCCCCTCGACTTCGGCGCTCAGGATCTCGGGATCGACGTCCTCGACCAGGGAGCACAGCCAGCCGCCGCGGGTCTCGCAGTAGTCCACCATGCTCTGCCCATCGAGCTCGGCCCCCACCAGGATCATGCTGGTGATGGCCCCGAAGCTGTGGCCCATGGCGCCGTAGCCGGCGTCGGGATCCACCATGCCGCCCAGGCGCTGGTGGTCGCCTTCGACCATGGCCAGCAGCTCGTCCACCGCGTAGCGCACATCGTCCGGCCGCTCGGCCATCACCTGGCCCACCATGCTGTCGTCCACGTCGAACAGGGTGTTGTTGGGGTGGTCGGGGGCCACCACCACGAAGCCGTGCTGGGCCAGCACCTCGGTGAGGAAGATGCTCTGGTAGCGGATACCCGAGAAGCCGTGGGAGAAGGCGATCAGCGGGTAGGGCGCCCCGCGGGTGTCCGCCGGGACCTCCCGGTACCCCTCCCGGGTGATGGGCAGCTCCGGGTAGGGCTCGGGCTCGTCGCCTTCGTCCGGGGCTGCGGGGTACCAGACCTCGATCACCATCTCCTTACCCCGGGGATCGGTGTACTCGAAGCTCTCAACCCCCGCCTCGTACGGCCCGCGCTCGTCGGGGGCGACCCAGGCGGGTGGGGGCTCGACGAAGGGGCCGCTGTCGCCGGTGTCGGCGGGGGGCTGGCAGGCGAGCAGGATGGCAGTGAGCACGAGCATCGCCGCCCACCATACCAGGGCCGAGACAGGCGGTGACAATCTTCGCCCTGCAAGCCAGCTGCGAAGCGTCCGATGGGCAGACTCGACCCCGCGACGCTGACCTTCGAGGTGCGCATGCCGAACGCGCGAACCCCCTGGCTCGGAACGGCCCTGGCCCTCCTCGCCCTCGGCGCCGGCCCCGCCGCGGCCGACGAACCCGCAGACGCCCACAGCCTGTTGCAGGCCATGCACGCGGCGGTGGAGGCGGGTGAGGCCGAGCAGGCGCTGGAGCTGGGCAAGCGCTCCAAGAAGCTGCTGCTGGCCAGCACCGAGCCGGTGCCGGCCCACGTCCAGGGCGGCATCGTCCTGGTGCAGGGAGCCGCGCTGTGGAACAGCGGCGAGCAGGACGACGCCATGGACACCTGGCGCGATGCCCTGCGGGTGGCCCCGGACCTGGCCTGGGTCGCCGGGCTGACCAGCGATGCCGACGCCGAGGCCGTCTTCTTCGCCCTGCGGCGGGAGATGGAGGGCCGCCAGCGGACCGTGGTGGGGGTGCCCGCGGATCTGGGCGCCACCCAGCTGTACGTGGCCGGCCGACCCGCCACGCCCGACCTGGCCCTGCCCGAGGGCAGCTACCTGGTCCAGGCCGCCTGCCCCGACGGCGTGCTCCGCAGCCGCTGGTGGAAGTCGACCAAGCCGCTGAAGGCCGAGAAGAGCTGCCCGGGCGGCCTCGGTGAGGCCGTGGCGATCGCCGAGGAGAGCTGCAGCGGCCCCGAGTTCGACGCCTTCGGCAACCCCATCGATCCCTGCGCGGGGGTGGCCCAGGGGGAGTGAGGCACCGCCCTGTCGTCAACGCAGGCCCGAGCTGGCACACTGTTCCCTCCGCCCGCTCGCACGGATGGCGCATGGGTTCCCGCAGCCCCTTTCCGCTTCTCGCCCCCCTGCTGCTGACCGCCTGCCCGGTTGACAGCGCCGCGCCCGTGGCGATCCCCGGCTCGGCGAGCTGCTTGATGCCCGAGGGCTACGAGGCCTCCGATCCGGGGATGGTCTCCACAGCCGCCGACGACGCCGACGCCTTCTTCGCCGACGACGCCCTCCCCCTGTTCGAGCTGTGGTTCCCCGATGGGGCCTGGGAGCAGCTCTGCGACAACGCCCAGGCCTACGCCGACTACCTGTGGGAGAAGGACCAGGGGCTCGATCCGGTGCGGCAGCGCCACGAATACGCCGAAGCCCGCATGGTCTTCCAGGGCCAGCGCTACGACCCCGTGGGGGTACGCTACCGCGGCCGCACCACGCTGTACGCCCTGTTCTACGACGGCGAAGACCCTCGACCCGACGCCCTGCAGCGCTGCTACGACCGGCAGCTGGCGGACAAGCCCAGCGTGAAGATCTCCCTGGACGAGTTCGGGCTGGACGACGCCATCGCAGACCAGCAGACCTTCAACCTCATCGCCCAGGAGGGCTCGGACTCCCTGTACCTGCGGGAGGTGCTCGCTCAGCGACTGGTGCGCCAGTTCGGGCTGGTCGCCCCCAGGGCCAACCACGGCCGGCTGTGCATCGACGGCGCGTACGAGGGCGTGTACAGCCTGGTCGAGGAAGCGGACACCCGCCGCTTCCGCCGCCAGCACTGGGTCGGCGCCGACAGCGGCGGCTACTACAAGATCGAGTCCGACGGCGAGCAGACCTGGCACGACTCCTGGGACACCACCGGGGACTGGATCTACGACTACGAGCCGGTGGGCGACACCTCCACCTCCGACCCCGGCGCCCTCGAGGAGCTGCTGCGCGCCGGCAGCCTGGTCGAAGCGGGCGCTGCCGAGGCCGAGATCGAGGCCGCGCTCGAGGGCCTGGTGGACGTGGACCAGTGGCTGCAGCAGATCGCCCAGGACATGGTGATCCCCGACTACGACGGCATGTTCGGCAACCACAAGAACCACCTGCTCTACGCACACCCCGAGCGGGGCTTCGTGGTGGTGCCCTACGATCGCGACCAGGCCTTCGTCGATCTGGACGAGTACTCGGGCGGGCAGTGTCGCGGCGACATCATGGGCGGCCACCCATGCTGGTCCTCGACCACCGCGCCCCCCATGGTGGCGGGCTGGCTGGTGGAGCAGCACAGCGAGGACTACCGGGCCGCAGTCCGTGAGTTCGCCGACGAGGTGATGGTGCCCGAAGAGGTCATCGCCTGGGTGCAGGCTCGCGCCGCGGCCATACGGCCATGGCTCGAAGCCGATCGCTACTACCGGCCCGACTCCCCCGCCTGCATCGACGATCCCGATGACTGTGGCTACTACACCATGGAGGCCTGGGAGTGGCGGGTGGACCCGTACTTCACCGGGGTCATCGAGGGTCGCTGGGAAGAGGTCCAGCGCCAGCTCGACGGCGGAGAGCCCTGCGAGGAACCCTGCGATGAGGACTGATGCTCCCCTGCTCGCTGTGCTCGCGGTGCTGTCAGCCGGCTGCGCCGGCTCGGCCATGCCACCCACAGCGGTGTTCTCGCTGCCCGACACCGCGTTCACCACCTGGCAGCAGGTGCTGGACGAGGGGGTGCGGGTCGAGCTGACCACCATGGAGACCGGGCGCCAGCAATACCTCCTGAAGGACGCCGCGCCGGACGTCGAGGGGGAGCGACGCAAGGAGCCGGTGGAGATCCAGGTGCTGGCTCACCTCATCGAGCACCCCGACCAGGGAGCCTGGCTCGTCGACACGGGCCTGGGAGCGGCCTTCGCAGACGCTCCCTACGGCGACATCCGCGGCCTGGGGGCCCGGGTGGCCCTGGAGCCCTTCGAGCAGGAGCCGGGGGAGGCGCTGGGGGACCAGTTGACAGTGCTGGGTGTGAACCCCGTCGGGGTGTTCTTCACCCACCTGCACCTGGACCACACCGCGGGGGTGCCCGACCTGTCCGGAGACCTGCGCTACGTCGCGGGCGCCGGGGAAACCCCCAGCTCGGTGCCCGGGCTGGCGGTGCACGACCACCTCGCCGAGGTGGAGCTGCTCGAGCTGCTGGGCTGGAGCGACCTGCCCTCGGTGGACGGCTGGCCCGCGGCGGACGTGCTGGGCGACGGCTCCCTGTGGGCCCTGCCCAGCCCGGGCCACTCCCCGGGGCATCTGAGCTGGCTGGTGCTCACCGATGGCGGCCTCGTGCTGCTCACCGGCGACGCGGCCCACGTCCGCATCAACTGGGACGAGTCCCTGGCCCCCGGCTTCTCCGACGACCCCGAGCAGGCCGCCAGCAGCCTGATCGAGCTACGCAGCCTGTGGGCCGAGCTGGGAGAGCCAGCGCTGATCTTCGGGCACGAGGGTTAGCGCCCTTCCACAGGGATTCTGACCGGCTTCGTGAGCTACCCAACCCGATGTAGGGG